>JAXJSX010000154.1:0-2102 GCA_036309925.1 Acutalibacteraceae bacterium
ATTTAAAATAGTGATAATAATATTTATGTAACTCAAAAATTGACAAGTTAAAAACTTGTCAATTTCAGTGGCCCGCCCAAGAGGACTTGAACCCCTATCGTAGGAATCGGAATCCTATGTTTTATCCGGTTAAACTATGGGCGGATACAATATAATTATACACACATTTTGAAAAAAAGCAAGTATTATTTAAGGTATGGGCGGCAAAAACACCGCCCACAAAAGTTTATTTTACAAGTACTTTTTCAATTTTTCCGACATACATATAATGATAGTCATTGTCAGCATAAAATTTATCAACCGGACTTTCATCTACAAAGCCGTCTTTCTTCATTTCACTAACATACATTTTACGGCAGACAAGCACAAGGCGGGCTTGCTCAAAATAAACGGTATCATCTGAAAACACGGGTGTGAGTCCTGTTTGAGCGGTTTTGTCTGTATCTCTGCCTGATTTACTTCCGCAAACTTTATGGATGTTCTTTTCATCACCGTAGAAAGACAATGTGAAAACATCGTTATCGTCAACAAATTCTTTTGTATATCTTTGCGGACGGATTACCGTTACAGCGACAGGCTCGTTCCACATCACGCCAAGTCCGCCCCAACTTGCAGTCATCATATTATAACCGTTTTCGTTGCCCGCTGAAACTAACATCCACTCATCACCGATGATATTTACAAAATTCTCTTTCAATTCTTTTACTGAAATCTCTTTAAATGACATAAAACTTTCCTCCAATTTCAAAGCACTACTTTAATTATATGAATTTTGACTCAAAAATCAACTGTTTTTAAAGAAATTTTATATTTTTTTAAAATTATGCTTTTAAAATTCACACAAATATAGTATAATAAACAAGAATAGATAAAATGTGCAATACATTTATATAAGGAGGTAAAAATATGGCGTTTCAAGTATCTTTGCAAAAAATTGCAGATGAGTTCTCTCTTGAAATATTAAACGGTCAGGACCTCGACAAAATTACAGTCGAGGTTGCGGATTTAAACCGTCCCGGTTTGCAATTAAGCGGATTTTTTGAATATTTCGATAAAAACCGTATTCAAGTACTCGGTAAGAACGAAAGCAGTTATTTGAAATCCTTTGACGAAGAAACTCAGGAAAAGAAAATTGACGTATTCTTTTCAAAACAGCCTGTTGCGGTTGTTGTTGCGCGTAACCTTCAAATCAGCGATATGATGATAGAAAAGGCGAAAAAATATGACATTCCGCTTTTCAGAACGCAGGATGCGACTTCGTCGTTTACATCTGCATTAAATGCGTTTTTGAATGTTCATTTAGCGCCGAGGATTACCAGACACGGTGTGTTGGTTGAGGTTTACGGTGAGGGCGTGTTATTGCTCGGAGAAAGCGGTGTAGGCAAGAGTGAAGCGGCAATCGAGCTTATAAAGCGCGGCCACCGACTTATCGCGGACGATGCGGTTGAAATTCGTAAAGTTTCCAACAAGACTTTAGTTGGTTCATCTCCCGAAAACATCCGACATTACATTGAGTTGCGAGGTATCGGTATTATCAATGTGCGCCGTATTTTCGGTATGGGTGCTATTAAAGCCACCGAAAAAATTGATATGATAATCAATCTTGAGCCGTGGAAAAATCAAGGTACATACGACAGAATGGGGCTTGAAACCGAAACTACTGAAATTTTGGGTATCAATGTAACATCTACTACTATTCCGATTAAACCGGGTAGAAATTTGGCTGTTATCATTGAAGTTGCGGCGATGAACAACCGTCACAAAAAGATGGGTTACAATGCAGCAAAAGAGTTACTTGCAAAACTCAGTGCAAATCCTGATGACACTACATCTCAAAGCGAATGGGAAAATTTTTAAAATTAAAGGAGTAATTTTTATGTATACTATCGGAATTGATTTAGGTGGCACAAACATCGCAACAGCAGTTGTTGATGAAAACTACAAAATTGTCGGAAAAGGCAATTTACCGACCAACGCACCCCGCGATGCTTACGAAATTGCAACTGATATGATCAAAACCGCAAACATGGCTTGCGAGGATGCAGGCATCACAATGGATGATGTAAGTTGGATCGGCGTTGGCACTCCGGGTGCTGTAAATC
>JAXJSX010000155.1:0-1901 GCA_036309925.1 Acutalibacteraceae bacterium
GGTATGCACACCGTGCATCAGACGATAAATGGTATTACTACAACGGAAAAGACAGTGCAGGCTGGTACATTGAAGGCGATCAACCCGACGTTACAGCAAGTATCTTTATAAAGATGGCACTTCGGTATCAAAAACATCATCTGTTACAGGTGATAATGTAACTATGTACGCTGTTTGGAAAAAATACTATTATGTATCTTTTAACTCCAATGGCGGCGATGGAAAGATGAATTCCCAAACCGCATATTACGGTGAAACCAATTATTTGAATAAAAATACATTTACAAAATACGGTCACGATTTTGACGGTTGGTATGCACACCGTGCGTCAGACGATAAATGGTATTACTACAACGGGAAAGACGGGGCAGGCTGGTACATCGAGGGCAATCAACCCGACGGTTACAGCAAATATCTTTATAAAAATGGGACAGCGGTATCAAAAACATCATCCGTTGCAGGCGATAATGTAACTATGTACGCTGTTTGGAAAAAATATTATACCGTGCAGTTCAATTCCAACGGCGGTGTGGGGACGATGAACTCTCAAAAAGTCTATTACGGTATCGGCACTCCGCTTAATAAAAACAAATTCACCCGTAGTTACAAAACATTTGGCGGCTGGTACGCAAAAAGACTATCTGACAACAAATGGTATTATTATAACAAATCAACAGGTGCTGAAGGATGGTATATCAGTGGTACACAGCCGAGTGGCTATACACTGTGGCCCTATGCAGACGGCTCTTCAGTCGCGAGAACCAGCAGCGTTGCCGGTGATACAGTTACTATGTACGCCATTTGGAACACACCGTTCAGAAAGGAAGTTTACGGCAAATCATATCAAGGACGAGAGTTGTATGCGTATATTTTCAACGATACTCAATACGCCACAAAGACTTTATTCATTGATTTTGCGGTTCACGGTTTTGAAGATGAATACTACCGCGACGGTCAGGTTTTGGTTGATTGCGCACTAAAAATTGCTGAATATTATATGAACGATTGTTCTGAACTCGGTAAATATCGTTTGGTGTTAGTACCGTGTGCCAATCCCGATGGTACATACGCAGGCGTGAATGATTTGCGTGCGTGCAGTACCGCCTTCGGCAGATGCACAGCGGCGCATATTGATATGAACCGCGATTTCGGAACTTTCGCGGCGCAGGAAAGTCGGTATTTGCGTGACCTTATAAAAAAATACAGTCCCGATGTATATGTAAATTGTCACGGTTGGCTTGATATGGTGCTGGGCAACACAGAAGTCGGAAGTATATTTGTAAATGAATATAATTTAACTACCAAAAAATACGGTTCATACGGATTAAGTCAAGGTTACATAATCGGCTGGGTTAAAGAGAATATCGGGGCGAAATCTGTATTGCTCGAATACAAAAATTCGAGTAGCACAGATTACAAGAAAATGATAAAATGTATAAATAAAATTGCCGCAACCGTAAGTTAAGTAGTTTATTTTAAAAAATTAATCCAATCATCATGATTAGTAAGCTAAAGGGCACTCATTTTGAGTGCCCCTTTGTTGTATTGTGTTATTCGTATTTTTACATTGTGACAAGTTCTTGTTCTTCTGATACACTGATTTTTTCACTTCGATTTTTAATATCTTTCGCAAAGATTGTCTTGAAAACAGTCCTTACAAACGGCTGAATAAAGAACAGCTGAGTAAAGAAAGCAAAGGGGAAATTGAAACACATCAGTTTGAGCCAATCCGCAAGCAATGTAAACGTATTAAATCCTGCTTGATAATTATAATAAAGAAAAGCAGCGATAAAACTCATCGCAGGACACATAATTGCAACAGTCGAGCAGATGATTGCAGTCTCAAAAAGTACAGGATGGGTAGTGGCAGGATTGAAATTTTTGCAAGCAAACTTGAAAGA
>JAXJSX010000156.1:0-15563 GCA_036309925.1 Acutalibacteraceae bacterium
CAAAACAGTAGTATAATAAAACAGTCTTAATAAAAGGGGGAAGTGTATGCTGAAAGCGGAAAATATCAGGGATCACCTCAAATCTGATTTTTACACTTTGAACCTCCTGCAACAAGTCACCTCAACGAACGAAATTGTCAAAAAATACGGTGCCTGCGGTAAATCGGAGGGGGAAGTCTTAATCGCCAATAGTCAGACTCGCGGTCGAGGCAGACTCGGACGGGAATTTTACTCCCCGTCTGACACAGGCTTGTATATGAGCATTCTTTTGCGCCCCGCACTTTCAGCGAACGATGCACTTTTAATCACCACCGCCGCCGCAGTTGCTGTGTGCCGTGCCATTGAGAATGTCACCGACTGTGCCCCCAAAATCAAGTGGGTAAACGATATTTTTGTGAATGATAAAAAAATCTGCGGAATTTTGACCGAATCAGCGTTATCAGGCACGGGTAAACTTGAATTTGCCGTGCTCGGAATAGGACTTAATTTGTCCTCACCAAAAGGCGATTTCCCGTTAGAACTACAAAAAATCGCAGGCACACTCAATATAACGGATGACTTTAAAAAGGCTCGTCTTTGTGCCGAAATTTTAAACGAGTTTTATACACTCTATCAAAATATTGACAAAAAAACGTACCTCGAAGACTACCGCCGCCGCAGTTTGCTGAATGGCAAACCGATCTACATCCACAAAAACGGTGAGAAAATTAAAGCAGAAGCGATTGGCGTTGCGGACGACTTCTCACTTATCGCCGAAATCGGAGAAAGAGTTGAACATATATCTACAGGCGAAGTCAGCATCAGACTCAGATAAAGGAGCATTATAATGAAAATCAGTGAAATTTTAAAAAGCAGGGAAATCACAGTATCTTATGAAGTTTTCCCACCGAAAACAGATGCAAACCGAGAAACAGTTGAAAAAGCGGCATTTGAAATCGCATCACTCAAACCCGACTTTATGAGCGTCACCTACGGTGCGGCGGGTTCTACAAAAGGTTATACTTTTGATTTGGCACAGCGAATTAAAGATAAATACGGCGTCGATACACTCGCTCACCTGACTTGCATCAATTCCACAAAACCGCAGGTCAAAGCAAATCTCGAAGAACTCAAATCCCGCGGGATTGATAATATTCTGGCACTTCGCGGTGATCCGCCTGCTGACGGCACAGTCTGCGTATCTGACTATGACCACGCAAGCGACCTTGTTTGCGACATTAATCAAAACGGCGATTTTTGCATCGGCGGTGCGTGCTATCCTGAGGGACACATCGACTGTGAACGCAAGTCTGACGACATCGGCAACCTTAAAATCAAAGTTGATGCAGGCGCAGAGTTTCTTACAACGCAGATGTTTTTCGATAATAATCTTCTCTATAATTTCCTTTATCGCATCCGTGAAATAGGTATCACTGTGCCTGTTATCGCAGGGATTATGCCCGTTACAAACAACAACCAGATCAAACGCATCTGCGGACTTTCAGGTACATATCTGCCGTCACGCTTCAAGGCAATCGTTGACCGTTTCGGCGACAATCCCGATGCTATGAAACAGGCGGGTATTGCATACGCCACTGAGCAAATTATCGACCTTATCGCAAACGGTGTAAACCATATCCACATCTACTCAATGAACAAACCCGAAATTGCGCGTGAAATTGAGCGTAATCTTTCAAATATTATTAAACGATGAAATCTGAAATTAAACGCTATCTTGGTGTCGCTAATGTATCAGACCCCCGCATAGATGAAATGATTGATAAAGCGGTCGTTATGATTAAAGACACAGCGACTGTAAAACATACTTCAAAAATTTTCGATATTACTACCGATGAAAACGGCGTTTTTTGTGAAAACCTCTATTTTAAAAGTCGCAATTTGCGCGATTTATTAAAAGACTGCAACCAAGCGGTGCTGCTGGGCATCACACTTGGCGTATCAGTTGACCGCCTTATCGAGAGGACTGCGATCGAAAACATCGCACTTGCATCTGTTTTGCAATCAACTGCAGCCGCATTTATCGAAGAGGAAATTGACAAAATCGAACCCGAAATAACATACGGCAAACCGCATACTATGCGTTTTTCCGCAGGATACGGCGACTTTGATATTACCCACCAAGCAGACATATTGAATATTCTGCAAACCTACAAAATCGGGCTGTCTGTGACTGACAGTATGCAACTTGTCCCCACAAAATCGGTTACAGCAATCATTGGTATAAAAAAGGAGCAAAAATGAATATTTTAGATAAATTAAACCGTGAGCGTCTATACTGCGACGGAGCAATGGGCAGTATTCTGCAACAAAAGGGAATGAAGACCGGTGAACTTCCCGAAAGGCTGAATATCACCGCACCTGATGTCATCACATCAATCCACAAATCATATCTCGACTGCGGATGTAACATCGTCACTTCAAATACTTTTGGTGCAAACAGCCTGAAATTTGATGCCGACGAACTCGAAAATATCATCGAATCTGCAATCAAAAACGCAAAAAATGCGATAAATCAAGCAGATTACGATGCGGTTGTTGCGCTCGATATCGGCCCTACCGGTAAACTTTTAAAGCCGATGGGCGACCTCGATTTTGAAGATGCGGTAAACATTTTTAAAAATACAATTTCGATCGGTGCAAAGTTTGGTGCTGACCTTGTTTTAATCGAAACAATGTCAGATACCTACGAAATCAAAGCCGCAGTCCTTGCTGCAAAAGAATGTTGTGACCTGCCTGTGTTCGTCACAGCAACTTTCGATGAAAACGGCAAACTTTTATCGGGCTCAAGTGTACAAGGTTTCTGTGCACTGTGCGAGGGACTTTCAGTCGATGCGATTGGTGTTAATTGCGGACTCGGCCCTGATAAAATGCTCATAATTGTAGAGGAGATGTGCCAATATTCAAGCACCCCCATCATCTGCAACCCAAACGCCGGTCTGCCTGAAGTGGTGGACGGTAAAACCGTTTATAATGTCAATCCTGCCGACTTTGCACAGTCTATGAGCGAGATTGCAAAACTGCCTGTGAGTGTGCTTGGCGGATGTTGCGGTACTACTCCCGACCATATCGGTGAGATGATAAAAACGGTTGAAAATCTTGAATTTAATGCAATTTCTCAAAAGGAGATCACCGTTGTCAGTTCATATTCAAAGGCGGTTGAAATCGGCAAAAAGCCGGTGATAATCGGCGAGCGAATCAACCCGACAGGTAAATCAAAATTCAAGCAAGCGCTTCGTGACCGAAATATTGAATACATTCTCACCGAAGGCATTTCACAACAAAAGTCCGGCGCACATATATTGGATGTCAATGTCGGCCTGCCTGAAATTGATGAAGTTGCAATGCTTTGCGATGCTGTATACAATCTACAATCCATCATTGATCTACCTCTTCAACTTGACACTTCAAATTATAGCGCAATGGAAAAAGCAATGCGTATGTACAACGGCAAACCGATGATAAATTCAGTCAACGGCAAGCAGGAAAGTATGGATGCAGTATTCCCGCTTGTGAAAAAATACGGCGGTGTTGTAGTCGCACTCACTTTAGATGAAAACGGCATCCCCGATTTGCCTGAAGACAGAGTTAAAATCGCAGACCGTATAATAAAAGAAGCAGAAAAATACGGTATTAAACCGCACGATTTAGTTTTTGATACATTAACAATGACCGTTGCTACAGATTCGCTTGCCGCTGAGAAAACGCTTTCTGCGTTATCCGCATTGAATGACCTGGGACTGAGCACCTGCCTTGGTGTGTCGAATGTTTCGTTTGGTTTACCAAACAGAGAAGTGCTTAACGGCACATTCTTTACACTTGCTCTCCAAAACGGACTTAAATGCGGTATTATAAATCCGAATAACGCGACAATGAAAAACGCTTATACAGCGTTTTGCGCACTTACAAATCACGATGAAGGCTTTGCGGATTATATCAGCACTTTCGCTGATGTAAAATCCGAAACCGTCACAACCACAACTTCAATGAGTCTGTATGATGCAATCGTTGCAGGACTTACAGATTCAGCATCAACGGCGGTTGCAAACGAACTTACCACTCGTGATCCGCTTGAAATCATCAATTCCGACCTTATTCCTGCACTTGATAAAGCAGGTGCGGATTACGAAAACAATGTGATTTTCTTACCTCAGCTTCTGATGTGCGCATCTGCTGCAAAATCTGCGTTTGATGTAATTAAATCAAAAATGCCCGATGACCGCTCTGACACCAAAAAAGGTAAGGTGGTAATCGCAACAGTCAAGGGAGATATACACGACATCGGCAAAAATATTGTGAAAGTATTGCTTGAAAACTACAATTTCGATGTAATCGACCTTGGCAAAGATGTCTCGCCTGAGGACGTTGTGAATGCAGTAAAGCAAAGCGGTGCAAATCTTGTGGGATTAAGTGCGCTGATGACAACAACCGTGCCGTCAATGGAACAGACTATCTCGCTTTTAAAAGCGGAGTGCCCGAATGTCAAAACAGTCGTCGGAGGCGCTGTGCTAACGCAAGAATATGCTGACACGATCGGCGCAGATAAATATTGTCGTGATGCAATGTCAACCGTGCGATACGCACTGAAAGTTTATAAATAAAACAAAACCCGAAGTTTTGAAACTTCGGGTTTTAAATTTGTTAGATAGATTCATCTACAACATTGAGAACACGAACGCCGTCTTCGTCAATGTTAGCAGTTGCTTTGTCGCGTTGTTCAAAGAATTTTGTAGCAACCTGCGGGAATAAAGCGTAACTCAAAACATCTTCCGGCTTTTTAGCCTTGTCGCCGAGTTCAGCTTTGTACTTTTCAAGTTCGGGTTCAATCAAATCAGCAGGTCTGCATTCGATAAGGTCGGGATTTTCACCGAGTGCCTTTTTACGAACTTCTTCATTGATCTTGCCGGGAACTTTACCGTACTCACCGCGAAGTACACCCTTTGATTCTTTTGTGAAGACTTTATATCTTTCACCGCAAAGTACATTCATAACTGCCTGTGTACCGACGATTTGGCTTGTCGGAGTAACAAGCGGAAGATAACCGAAATCTTCACGAACACGCGGAACTTCCGCTAATACATCATAGTATTTATCTTCTGCACCGTTCTGCTTTAACTGTGAGATAAGGTTAGAAAGCATACCGCCGGGGACTTGATATAAAAGTGTGTTCGGATCAACATTGAGTACCTTCGGGTCAAGTGAACCTTGTTCTTTAAGTTTAGCCGCGATTTTTCTGAAATGAACAGCAGCATCGTTTAACTTCATAAGGTCAAGACCTGTATCGCGCGGCGTTCCCTTGAGGGTTGCAACGATAGCCTCTGTTGACGGCTGTGAAGTACCGTTAGCAAGCGGTGATAATGCAGTGTCGATAATATCAACGCCTGCCTGTGCAGCCATAAGGTATGTCATATCGCCTGTACCTGTTGTGTTGTGAGTGTGCAGGTGAATCGGAACATTGATTTCCGCTTTGAGCGCTTTAACAAGGTCGTATGCCGCATAAGGTAAAAGCAGGTTTGCCATATCTTTAATGCAGATAACATCAGCACCCATTTTAACGAGTTCTTTGCAAAGGTTTACAAAATATTCTTCGTTGTGTACAGGGCTTGTTGTGTAACTGATGGCAGCCTCGCAAATACCACCGTATTTTTTGGTGTATTTCATTGCAGACTCTAAATTACGCGGGTCATTGAGCGCATCAAAAATACGGATTACATCAATACCGTTTTCGATTGACTTTTTAACGAACTCTTCAACAACATCGTCAGCGTAATGTTTGTAGCCAAGTAAGTTCTGACCGCGAAGTAACATCTGAAGCTTTGTTTTAGGCATAGCTTCTTTGAGTTTTCTGAGTCTTTCCCACGGATCTTCATTTAAGAAACGCATACAAGAATCGAATGTAGCGCCGCCCCAACATTCAAGCGACCAATAGCCCATATTATCGAGCATTTCGCAAGCAGGGAGCATATCTTCGATACGCATTCTGGTAGCCGCCTGTGACTGATGAGCGTCACGCAGAACGGTATCTGTAATCATAAGTTTGTTAGCCATTTAAATCCTCCTTAACCTAAAAGAGTAATCATCATACCTGCGGCGATTGCCGAACCGATAACGCCTGCAACATTCGGACCCATAGCGTGCATAAGCAAGAAGTTTGACGGATCTTCTTTCTGACCGACAACCTGTGAAACGCGCGCTGCCATAGGAACAGCGGAAACGCCTGCTGAACCAATAAGCGGGTTGATTTTGTTCTTTGTAAACAAATTCATAAACTTAGCAAGTAACACGCCGCCTGCTGTACCAAAGCTGAATGCGATAATGCCGAGAAGCATAATACCGAGTGTCTGGAGATTTAAGAATGAACTTGCGGTTGCTGTTGCACCGACTGTAACACCCAGGAAAATTGTGACGATGTTCATAAGTTCGTTTTGAACTGTCTTTGAAAGTCTGTCTACAACGCCGCACTCTTTGAAGAGGTTACCGAGCATAAGGCAACCAACGAGCGGTGCTGCTGACGGCAGTAAGAGAGATACAAAAACTGTGATAACGATCGGGAAAATGATTTTTTCTGTTTTTGATACTTCTCTGAGCTGCTGCATTTTGATTGTACGCTCTTTTTTGGTGGTGAGAAGTTTCATAATCGGGGGCTGAATTACAGGTACGAGTGCCATATATGAATATGCCGCAACCGCAATAGGAGCGAGTAATTCAGGAGCCAACTGCGATGCAGTGAAGATAGATGTAGGACCGTCTGCACCACCGATAATACCGATTGAACCTGCCTGCTTTTGTGAAAATTCGAGAATGCCTGTTGCATTAAGCAAACGCGCGCCGATATAAGTTGTGAAGATACCGAGCTGTGCAGCCGCACCGAGTAATAAACTCTTCGGGTTTGCAATCAGCGGACCGAAGTCTGTCATAGCGCCGACGCCGAGGAAGATAAGGCAGGGATATATGTTGAGCTTAACGCCGAGATAAAGGAAGTCGAGTAACCCTGCGGATACTGTATATGCTCCTGTTGCGAGCGGAGCTGACATACCCTGATACATAAGGTTTGCACCGTCAAGATAGGTCATATCGAGGTTTATTACAACCTTACCTGCCTGTGCAATAACAGTACCGTCTTCTGTGAGAACTCTGCCGAGTGTATCAATGAAGCCACTGCCGTCAACAGTTACATCGGTAAGATGACCTAAAACTGCACTGCCATTGTAAACATCACCTGAATTTAAAACTGCAAGACCTTCTGTGAAGAACGAGTAGTTGAAGTTTGCTGTATCAACAACGGTTGCTCCGCCGAACATACCCCAGTTTACGTGACCGCCTGCGAATAACTCTGAATGGTACATTTCAGCAAACGGAAGGTTTGAGAGTAACATACCGAAGGCGATAGGTAAAAGGAGAAGAGGCTCAAATTTCTTTACGATTGCTAAGTACATCAGCACGAAAGAAATTAAAAGCATTACTATTTTCAACGGGTCGCTTGCGAATGCCGCAAAACCCGTATCATTCAAAAATTGAATTATAACATCTAACATAACACACCTCTGAAATTAAGCAATTACGCAAAGAAGTGTACCATTATCAACTGCTGTTCCTTTAGCAACATTTACAGATGCAACTGTACCGTCGCAGGGAGCGAAGATTTCGTTTTCCATTTTCATAGCTTCAAGAACCATAATTACATCGCCTTTTTTAACAGCCTGTCCATTTGCGATTTTTACATCGAGGATAGTACCTGTCAGCGGGCTTTTGATCTGTTCGCCGCCTGCTGCTGCGGGAGCGGGTGCTGCTGCGGGTGCTGCTGCAGGTGCTGCTGCGGGTGCTGCTGCAGGTGCTGCTGCGGGAGTGAAATCGCCCTTAATTTCTTCAACTGTGATGTCATAGTTTGTGCCGTTTACATTTACACGATATTTTTTCATAATTAAACTTTCCTTTCAAAACTTAAAATTAAACTTTTTCAACTGAAACGATGCGGATAGCGGAAACATCTGTTCCCATATCCTCTGCGATAGCCGCGGATACTGCCGCGATAAACTGCTGTCTGTCAGGGATTTCATCTGCAACTACTGTTGCGGGTGAAACTTCCGTATTTGCAGTTTCAGGCATTTTCTTAACAGAGAAAATTGCGCCTGTGATGGAACAAATTGCGATAATAGCGATAAGTCCTACAAAGACTGTACCAAGACCGAGCACTACAACCATCCAGTCAGCAACATTCGCCGCCATTGCTTCAAATGTAAATCCTGTCATAAATTTTCACCTACTTGTGCATAATTTTGTAAGGCCGAATCAGAATAAAATCCACTTTTGCCCTATTATATAGGATAACCGAATTTAACCTGTTTGTCAAACAAAAAATTATCAAAAAACGAAGAATTATAACATTTGTTAAAAAAAAGACGAAAAAACAAAATATATTGGCAAAAACGCAAACACCTACGATTGACAAACCGCATTTTATTTGATAAAATGATACCTATGTTAATATGAAAGAAAGTGTCAGAAGATGCAAAAAAGAGTGCTTTTAATAAATGATTTGTCGGGCGTCGGTCGATGCTCGCTCACCGTAGCAATACCGATAATCAGCGCATTGGGAATTGAAACTTCGGTCATTCCGACTGCGGTTTTATCCACTCACACAGGCGGTTTTGAGGGCTACACATTCCACGATTTAACCGAAAATATGTTACCTATGGCACAGCATTGGCATAAATTAAATCTGCATTTTGATGCTATCTACTGCGGATATTTAGGATCTGAACGGCAAATCGAAATCGTGAAAAAAATCATCAGCCTTTTAAAATCCGACGACACCGTTATTATTGTTGATCCTGTAATGGCTGATTTCGGTGAATTATACGATAATTTCAAACCGGATTTTCCCGAAAAACTCAAGCCTTTATGCGACATTGCGGATATTATAGTGCCGAACATCACAGAAGCGTGCCTGCTTACAAACACTCCCTATGAACACGGCCACACCACAGATTTTGCTACTCGCCTTTTACATAACCTAAAAAGTTGCGTGAATGCCGAAAACATCGTACTCACAGGCGTTTGTGACGGTCATAACAAGGTCGGTGCAGGGTGTTGCAGTCAAGGAAAAACAGAGTTTAAGTTTGCACAGCAAGTCAAAGGTGCGTATTACGGCAGCGGTGATGTGTTCTGCTCTGCAATGTGTGCAAAACTGTTGCAAAGCGGTGATTTTTTGCAGTCTGTACAAACTGCGGTGGAATTTACATCTAAATGTATAAAACGCACATTGGATGCAGGGGTTGACACTCGTTACGGCGTTATTTTTGAGCCGGAAATCAAAAATCTGCTGTAATATGAAAAGACAGATAAGTTTTACTGTTGAAAACGGGCAAGATGGCATAAGCGTACTCAGTTTTCTGCGCCGTTATATTGGTGTGCCGAATGCGCAAATTCGTGCAATGAAGACCTACTGCGGTATCAAAAAGCAGGGAAGTGTTATTTTCACAAATGCGATACTGCATACAGGCGATGTTATCACGCTCGATTTATGCGATGAAAATGAAAAGTCCGAGGGGATACTGCCGAGTGACACTCCGCTGAATATCGCCTTTGAAAACGAAGATGTACTGATTGTCAATAAGCCTTATGATATGCCCACTCACCCGTCACACGGGCATTATACCGACTCGCTTGCGAATGCGGTGATGGGGTATTATAATAAAAAAAGTGAGAATTTTGTGTTTCGTGCAGTCACCCGACTTGACCGTGAAACATCAGGACTTTGTGTTATCGCCAAAAACGCTTTTACCCACGAGTTTTTGATAAAACAACTCCATTCCGACGATTTTTTACGAGAATATACTGCGCTGGTTCACGGTGTTATCGAAGAAGCAGGCTTTGTAGAAGCCCCCATCAGAAGGCGTGAACAGTCGATAATTCTGCGATGTGTAGCCCCCGACGGCGACTATGCCTACACCTCGTATACCCCGATTGAAAAGAGGGCAGATACCACACTTTTAAGACTTAAACTCAAAACCGGTCGCACTCATCAAATAAGAGTGCATATGTCGCATATCGGGCACGCTTTAGTCGGCGACGGATTATACGGTATTGATAAAAATGAAAGACTCTGCCTACATTCAAGCAGAGTCAAGTTAAAACTGCCGTTTACAAACGAAACGGTTGAACTTTCATCGGATATACCTTTTTAATTGAACAAAAAACAACCCACTTGACTGCTTTAATCATTTTAAAGTGTCAAAAGTGGGTTGTTTGTTTTACTCAAACTGTAAAATTTTAATAATTTCTTGCCTTTAATTCAAAATATGCTTGCGGATGGAAGCAAACCGGGCAAACCTGCGGAGCGGCTTTGCCGATGTGGATGTGACCGCAGTTTCTGCAAACCCATACCATATCGCCGTCTTTAGAGAATACTTGACCGCCTTCAACATTGCTAAGGAGTTTTCTGTATCTTTCTTCGTGTTCTTTTTCGACTTTAGCAACGCCGTCAAACTGTGCTGCGATTTCGTCAAAACCTTCTTCTCTTGCGACTTTTGCAAATTCAGCATACATTTCAGTCCACTCGTAGTTTTCGCCTGCTGCTGCGTCTTTAAGATTTTCAGCAGTTGACGGAATACCGCCGTGGAGAAGTTTAAACCAAAGTTTAGCGTGTTCTTTTTCGTTTGCGGCGGTTTCTTCAAAAATAGCCGCAATCTGCTCATAACCGTCTTTCTTTGCCTTTGATGCGTAGTAGGTGTACTTGTTTCTTGCCTGTGACTCACCGGCAAATGCAGTCATCAGGTTTTGCTCGGTTTTTGTACCTTTTAAATCTTTCATTGTCGTCAAATCCTTTCGGTTGATTTATATTAGCCGTGATCGGCAAAATATCACTTTGTACGGTCGCAAAAAAGACCGTGCCTGGAACAGTAGGCGTAAATTTTAAATTCACAGTTGATGCCTGAAAATTTCGTACTTGCCTTGCGTACATTATTGAGTTTTCTGATAAAAATTCTGTCCCTCGTTTGCAATGCGATAAAAACTATTCTGTGCTCGCTGTCCATAGGATGTGAATGTTCGCCGACTGTGACCGTTACATTATCACCCGAACAGTCCGCGAAGATTGAATGTTCACCGTCTGCTTTTTGGGCTTTAAGCGAACGCATAACTTCACCGCAACAACTCATTTCGCCTCTGCCGTTTATAATCTTGGCAAAAATACTGTCACACTTTTCACATCTGTAAAACAATGATATCACATCCTATAAATTATTTCAACAGTATTTTTGTAAATTTTTTCGCATTTATTCGTTATCGTCCCGCTTTTTATATTCGGAAATCGCACCTACACAGCAATGCACGGATTTCGCACCTTTTGACAGTAACTGCGCTGTACATTCATTTAGCGTCGCACCCGTTGTGCAAATGTCGTCAATCAATAAAATCTGTTTATTCTTAATATCGCCTGTTGGTGTGTATATTCCTGCAACATTATGCTTGCGCATTGAATACGGTTGATTATGCTGTGGCTCTTTTTTGCTTGTCTGTATGAGTAAATGCTCCAAATTTATTGAAGTCTGCTTTGAAAAATATTCAGCGATCATTCTGCTTTGATTGGTTTCGTTGTCTTGTGACGGTACATAGCAAACACAGTCAAAACGAACGTCAGGAAAGACATTGAATGTAGCACGCACCATCTTTTTTGCAATAAATCTGATTGCATCATAATCCTTGCAATTTTTCGCACGAAGTATCATTTTACGCGCCGAGTCTTTGTATTCAAACGGCGCACTCAACCCCTCAAAAAGTCTGTTCATTTTACGGCACTCGCATTTTGAAATGTGCCGTGCGCATCCTTTGCAGACTTTGCCTGTGTTATAGTAAAGATGTTGCTCACACTTGTCGCATACTTCAATTTCAAATCCCGTCGGTTTTCCGCAACACACGCAATGGCAGGGGAATATCGAGTGCTGTAACCATTTAAACAACTTTAGCACCGTTTGACCGCCTCTTTTAAAAAGCGTGCAAACGCTGTGTATCTTCGGGTGCGCTTGTTGTTGTCAACCATTGACTTCATTTCAGCAGGACTGCCTACCGTTACAAGCAATTTTTTCGCCCTTGTCACCGCAGTATAAAGCAAATTACGATAACAAAGCGGGTACGGAGTATTGCACAGCGCCAAGATCACGCAATCAAACTCGCTTCCTTGCGACTTGTGTACAGTGACTGCGTAGGCAAGTTCCACATCTTCGAGTTGCTCACCGATATATGTAGCAACTTTGTTGTCAAAACGAATACGAATTGACCTGTTGCGCACATCCACCGACTCTAACACCCCTATATCACCGTTAAATACGCCTTGCCCCTCTTTACCGTTATCAGCCAGCCACTCAACATCGTAATTATTTTTAACCTGCATTACCTTGTCACCTGCACGCAAGGTAAACCCTTTGATTGTCAGTGACGGTTTAACGCCGTCATCGGGATTTAAGCGTGCTTGAATTAAATTGTTGAGTGATACAGTACCGCATCTGCCTTTCCTTGTCGGGCAAAGCACTTGAATATCAGTCATCGGTGAAAAATTATAACTTTTTTTGAGCCTTTCACAAAACAGGTCGGATATTAAATTTGCGGTCTGTTCGGGGGTGTTTCTGTTCATCATAAAAAAGTCGGATTTTTTGTCAACCGTTAAATCCGGCATTTCACCTCGGATAATTTGGTGCGCACTGACAACAATTCTGCTTTTCATCGCCTGTCTGAAAACTCTGTCAAGTTTCACGACGGGCACTGTTTCAGATTCGATTAAATCGTGCAATACATTGCCTGCACCAACCGACGGTAACTGGTCTACATCGCCGACTAAAATCAGTCTGCAATCAACGCTCATTGCACGCAGTAACGACTCGAACAATGTTACATCAAGCATCGAAAGTTCATCTATGATCACAACATTGGCCTTGAGCGGATTGCTTTCATCACGCTTAAATCGGTGCTTGTCTTCATCGTCCCACTCTACCTCTAAAAGACGGTGGATGGTTTTGGCTTCACGCCCGCACAACTCACTCATACGCTTTGCAGCTCTGCCCGTCGGGGCTGCAAGTGCAATATCCGCACCCGCTTCCTCCAAAAGACTGATCATAGCATTAAGCGTCGTTGTTTTGCCTGTACCCGGACCGCCGGTCAAAATCATAATACCTTTTGTCAACGCATTGGATATTGCCTCACGCTGAAGTCTGTCGTATATAATTCCGTTTTCCTCTTCAAATTCGGAGAGCCTGTGAGAATGAACGGGGATTTCAGCAGGCGGTACTTGTAACATCAGCGCAATGCGGTTTGCGCAGTACCGTTCCGCTGAGTACATATGCTTCAAAAATACAAATTCAATGTCTGATATATTCTGCTTTACAATCTCTGCTTGAAACAGCAGACTATCAATCGCAGACTTTACATCATCAATGGTACAATCGCACAACTGCGCAGTGGTAGTATATAATTTTTCACTCGGCAAGCAGGTATGTCCGTTAGATAAGTTGTGTCTGAGTACATACAAAACCGCCGCCCCGGCACGATAATTTACATCAACCGAATTTGGTAACATAGATGCGATTTCATCAGCACGCATAAATCCGATTCCTATGTTTTCATTGCATAAAATATAAGGATTATTCTCAACCGCCTCAACCGCAGATTTTCCCATCACCTTGTAAATGCGCATAGCCTCTTTTGCGGTAATACCGTAGTTTGAAAGACGGATTACAATATCACGCACGCCAAACTGTGCCTTGAACTCTTCACTTATATCAATCGCTTTTTTCTTTGAGATACCTCGTATTTTTGCAAGCCGTTCAGGCTCATTTTCAATAACATTTATAGTTTCGTTGCCGAACTCCGAAACAATCAACCCCGCAGTCACAGGGCCTACACCGCGTACTGCACCTGATGAAAGGTATCTGATAAGTTGAGATTGAGTAATATCCAGACTGCGCTCGATTTCCTGCGCTTTAAACTGCGGTCCGTATGTAGGATGAACGCTGTAAACGCCTTTAAGCGTCAGTATCTCACCAACGCTTATAAAGGGAATCTCACCAACTACCGTTACTTGCTCACTTCCGTTATCAAGTTCAAAAACAGTATATCCGTTAGATTCATTATGATAGGTAATGTTTTCGACCGTACCATTGATGATTTCAGTTTCTTGCATTTTTTATCCTTTCATCAGTTTTTCTATATCAAATGTAGATTTGTCCGTGTAAATGATACCTTTTTCCTCGCACATTTTTCTGCAAAACACTTCATCTTCGCTGTTTAAATCGGTGGCATAAATTACAGCAGTCTGCCGTTTTTCATCAACGACTACCGACCTTATCACCACTTCATAATCGCCCGGACTTACGAAAAATACAATCGCCGACCGTCGGCTTAAAGGCGCGGTTATCATCTTACACACCGCATAGTTCATTATTGATGAAAGCCCGATAACCGATAGTATCACAGCCAAAGTGAAAATCAACGCATCCATACGCACCGCCTCCGAAATTTTCTACCTTATTTTACGGAGGAATCCCGGATTTTGTGCAAAAATACTTATAAATTTAGAATACCACAATACAATTATATTGTCAATTACTTGTTTTGCTTTGTACATAATGACTAAAATCATTTCACAATTATCTACACTTTATAGTTAAAAATATGTTGATTTTTAGATGATAAAGTGTTAAAATGTATTCAAAGGTTGCAAAAAACCATTTTCACAAGGAGTGATTTACAATGAAACAATTTGAAGCGAAAAACATTAAGAATGTGGCTTTGCTCGGTCACGGCGGCTGCGGTAAAACAACTCTATGCGAAGCAATGCTTAAAGCAACCGGCGCTCTCGAGCGACTCGGCAATGTTGCAGATGGCACTACCGTTTCCGACTACGATCCCGAAGAGAAGAAAAGAAAGGTTTCTGTATCCTCCTCAATCGTTCCGGTTGTATGGAAAGATACTAAAATAAATATCATCGACGCTCCCGGCCTTTTCGATTTCCAAACAGGAGTGTGCGAAGCACTTCGTGCGTGTGAAACCGCAATTATCGTGCTGTCGGGTAAATCGGGACTCAATGTCGGCTCGGAAAAAGCATTCCGCTCGGCTGCAAAGCGTCATCTTAAAAAGATATTCTTTATCAATAAATTAAACTCCGACCACGCAGATTTCTATAAGGTAGTTGACACTTTAAAAGCTACCTACGGCAATGTAATCTGCCCGGTTGTTATTCCATATGTTGTAGACCATAAGGTGTTATCTTACACCGATCTTATCACAGGCACATCGTGGAAATATGAAAACGGTAAATCAGTGCAATGTGAAATGCCTGATTTCGGCGAAACGTACGACAATATGCACCGTCTGCTTTGCGAATCAGTTGCAAGTGTGGATGAAGAATTGATGGAAAAATTCTTCAGCGGTGAAGAATTTACTTCAGAAGAAATAATGAAAGGTCTTAAAATCGGTGTTGATTCGGGCGAAATCGCACCTGTATACTGCGGTGCGGGGCAGACTTGCGAGGGTATCGACCTTATGCTTTACAGTATGGTACATATTTTCCCGAG
>JAXJSX010000157.1:0-1614 GCA_036309925.1 Acutalibacteraceae bacterium
CATTTATATCAATCCTTTCTTATTATACAAGTCTATCAGGGTCAACGCCCGAATTTTTAAGCAGGTCTTTAAGTCCGGCGTGGACTGAATAAAATTCTTCAAGTCGTGCGGTAAGATCATTCCACTTTGCAACAGCCTGAACTTCGGCGTCTTTTATAATCTGTTCTGCTTGGGTTTTCGCAGCTGCAAGTTCATTTTCAAGCACTTTTTTCTGATTTTCAGTCTGTTCCTTTACATTTTCCAGATAAATATTCGCAGCCTTTTGCGCGGCATCTAATACTCCGCTGATTTGCACCGCCGCATTTGCAATTGAGCCTGTTTCTTCGAGTGAAATTTTCCTATCTTGAAGTTCGGATTTTAATTCTTCAATTTCAAAATTCAAATCCGTGATTTGCTTTTCCTTTTCGCAGATAATATTATATAAATCTGTTTTAGACATCTTTTTTAAATCTTTAACTTCCATTTTACTCTCCTGATTATAGTTTACTCAAATCGTACGGTGTGTGTTGATAGACAATGTAGTTTATCCAATTTGAAAACATTAAACTTGCATGCGCACGCCAATTCATTACAGGCAGTCTGCGTGGGTCATTATTGGGGAAATATTGAACGGGCTTTTCAGTATTAAGTCCTGCGTTGATATCACGGTCATATTCACGGGCAAGGGTGTATCTGTCGTACTCGCCGTGACCTGTGACAAAGAAATTCCTGCATTTTCTGTCAGCACAGATATGAACGCCCGTTTCACCCGAAAAGCTAAGGACATCAAGTCCTGCTTTTACAACATCTTCACGCTCAACTCTGAAATATCTCGAATGCGGAGCAAAAAAGGTATCGTCAAATCCACGCAGTAACGGATGGGTTTTGATTACGGTTTCGTGTTCAAACACACCGAAAATCTTTTTATCAACCATATGCTTTTTTATACCGTATTTATGGTAAAGTCCCGCGATTGCACCCCAGCAGATATGAAAAGTGGAATATACATTTTTATCCGCCCAATCCATAATGTCGCACAGTTCCTGCCAATAATCCACCTGTTCAAACTCCATTTTTTCCACAGGTGCGCCTGTGATTATAAGTCCGTCATAGCGATTGTCTTTGATTTCATCAAAGGTTTTGTAGAAAGACAGCAGATGTTCAGGAGCGACATTTTTTGCTTGATATGTTGCAGTTTGCATAAGTTCCGCCTCGATTTGAAGCGGTGTGTTGCCAAGCAGACGAAGTAATTGAGTTTCAGTGACGATTTTAGTCGGCATTAAATTCAAAATCACGATTTTAAGCGGACGAATATCCTGCGACAACGCACGGGTTTCAGTCATAACGAAGATGTTTTCGTTTTCGAGTGCCTTTGTTGCGGGTAATGCATTGGGTATTTTAATCGGCATAATTGTCTCCTTATAGTTTCAATTATATTATATTATAACAAATAATATGACAAAAGTAAACGGTTTTTTTACACTTTTGCAACAAAAAAGTATGCTGTAAGGATAATTTTTTGTTGTGCTATTTTAGTATTTATGTTATTATGTAATTGATGTTGAAATTCTTGATTGGAGTAAATCTGAACAAGGATTGATCTTATATCATTAAAAGGAGAGTATGTATGAATGG
>JAXJSX010000158.1:0-3320 GCA_036309925.1 Acutalibacteraceae bacterium
AAAAGTGCCACACCTAATTGTTTAGGTGAGTTTAAATTGAATTCTTCCCCCACAATATCGTAGACTTTTTGCTGTAAATCGGCGATTTCAGTTTCAAGTTTGACTGAAAATTCTTCGATTCCCTGTTTATCAACCGCAACACCGTCACGCTCCATTGTATAGAGTGTGTAGGAAAGTGGGATTTCGATGTCACTCAGCAAGTCGTGCTGACCGTTTTCGTCAATAACATCGAGAAGCACAGGTTTCAGATTTTCAATCATATCCGCTTTGGCAATAAGGTCGCTGTATTCACAGGTGAATGTGTTTCTGCGAATATTGTATTTCGTACTCAGGCGGTCGAGTGTATACTCACTCTGGTCGGGATCAATAAGATACGCACAAAGCAGAATATCGCAGATGTTTTCGGGCATCATATTCAGTGCGGTTTCGTGGTATATCCGCTTTGAATCAAACACGGTGATGTTTTTCGACTTTTCGAGTGCCTCGCCGATATTTTCGGTGACAATATATGCAACATCATCCGATTTTGCGCACAACACCCCGTTTTCAACAACAACTGCACAATTTGAGATGTCCGCACCGTCGTCTTCAACCACAGTGATGTCGCAAGTCTTTGGACTGACAACAGTTTCAACTTTCACATCATCAAGGTTTAAGCGGTCAGCAATTTTAAACATTTCAAGTGAAATCAAGGTGGATTTCAACGCTTGAAGGTCAGCGGTGGCATTCTCGATTTCGTCACGGTTTACAGGCACGGTCTTGCAGATAGTGCCGAGATAACGGCTCAAATATGCGCTATCTTTGCCGTTTTTGAGCTTTTCTTTAACACCTTTAGTCAAATCAAGTGCATCTACATCGTTGTATATTTCGTCAAGACTGTGGTACTGCGAGATGAGTTTGCAAGCAGTTTTTTCACCGATACCCGCAACGCCCGGGATATTATCAGAACTGTCGCCCATTAACGCCTTAACATCAATCAGTTCCGGCGGTGTGACCGAGTACTTCTCCAAAACCGCCTTTGGTGTATACACGGTGGTTTCAGGTCTGCCCGCCTTTGTTGCAGTGAGCACGACATTTACATCGTCTGTTACAAGTTGCAGTGCATCACGATCGCCCGTTGCAATTACGCAGGAGTTGCCGTCACCTGAATAAATTTCAGAAAGTGTGCCTAAAATATCATCAGCTTCATAGCCTTCAAGTTCGAGTACCGCACAGCCGAGTTCACGCAAAATCTGCTTTATCAGCGGAAACTGCGGTCGAAGTTCATCGGGCATCGGTTTTCTGCCCGCTTTATAGTCCGCGTATTCTTTATGGCGGAAAGTCGGCGCTTTAAGATCAAACGCAACCGCGATTTTATCGGGTGAAAATTCATCCCTGAGTTTCAAAAGTATGTTCATAAAACCGAAAATCGCGTTTGTATAGACTCCGTCTTTATTTGAAAGAAGACGAATTCCGTAAAACGCGCGATTCATTATTGAGTTGCCGTCGATAGCAAGTATTTTCATTAAATCAACCCTTGTCCCATTATACTAAAAATTATACCCCAAAACTCAAGAATTTACAAGCCTTTTTGTTTGCGTTAAATAGAATTGTCAAAATGCCCAAATCAAACGGCTCGGTTTTATTCAGTTGTACAAATTTATCAAAAACATCTTGACAAGTTAATAATTTTAGTGTATTATAAACATAGAAAAAGAACCCAAGCAAAAACATTAGAAAGGGTGGTTCCAATGGCAAGTGAAGAGGTGAGCGACAGCGATATACTTTCGGACAACGGAAAGTGGCGCCGAAACCGAATTTGCAGTATTACTTGAAAAGTATATTTCTGTAATTAGAAAAAAGGCACACGAATACAGTTTCAACGGTCTTGATGTCGATGACCTTATCCAAGAAGGCACAATAGGACTGATAAATGCGATAAAGGCATACGATGAAACTTCAGGTGTGCAGTTTAATACATTTGCAAATTTGTGTATTGACCGAAGTATCATAACTGCTGTCAGAAAATCGCTTAGGAAAAAGCAGATACCTTCTGATATGCTTGTTCCGCTTGATGATGTGGATGTCATAGATAATGACGATCCCGAGCGGATGATTATTGAAAAAGAAAGTTACGACAGATTGATGGCATCTGTTGAAAAAATGCTTACTTTATTTGAATTTAGTGTCCTGACAGGGTATCTTTCAGGCGATAGTTACCGCCACATTGCAGAAAGGTTGCAATGTGACATAAAGGCGGTAGATAACGCTATGGTGCGAATCAGGCGTAAATTAAAGCGAGGCCGAATGTCTTAAAAAGAAGGTAGAAAATGCTTTAAGCGAGGTAAAAAACAATGTACGAGGACAAAACACTAAAATGTCAGGACTGTGGTGAGGATTTCGTATTCACAGCCGGCGAACAGGAATTTTATGCAGAGAAAGGCTTTGTGAACACTCCAAAAAGATGTAAAGCTTGTCGTGATGCGAAGAAAGCTCAGATAAAAGCAAGCAGAACTATGCACATTGCAGTTTGCGCTAATTGTGGCGGAGAAGCAAAAATTCCGTTTGAGCCGAGCGATGATCGTCCTGTCTATTGCAGTGAATGTTTCGCAAAAATGAAAGAAGGAGAATAATTACGGTGTAAATCCGCAATAAAAATTTCCGAATAAATCAAGGGAGAAGGTAATAACTTTCTCCCTTTTCTTTTTTGGCAAATATTACACCTTGACAAATTGGAAAATATATTATATTATAATAATAAGAATAATTCCTATTTTTAATTTTCAAGGTGGTGTATATGACTAAACAGCGGAAGTTAATTTTTGATATTATTCAGCAGTCAGACGAGCATCTTACTGCCGAACAGATCTACAGTATTGCGAAGGTACATATGCCCGCTCTTGCGATTGGCACAGTATACCGCAATTTAAAGATTATGAGTGACGAGGGGGATATTTTGCATATTCCCGTGGCGGACGCACCTGATAGATACGATAGAACAATAGTTCCGCACGACCACTTAATTTGCGATAAATGCAAACGCGTTTATGATTTGCCGGGCGGGGATATAAAATCAACGCTCGAAAATATGGCAGGACAAAAAATCACATCATACGATTTGATTGTGCATTTTGTATGCAATCACTGCAACTAAAAAAGAACCGCTCAAGGCGGTTCTTTTTGACTGATTATTCAACAGGGGTGTAGACTTTTACATAGTCTACTGTGATACCGTCGATATTATTCGGAGTGTCGCTCGGTTTAAATTTACCTGTCCAGTTACCCGACTCAACAGAGAGTTTCAAGTAACTTTGCGCCTGTGACACCACCACAGTGTTGCC
>JAXJSX010000159.1:0-8657 GCA_036309925.1 Acutalibacteraceae bacterium
CAGATGGTGTACTTTGCGGTATTGATGTTGCATTCCGTGTTTTTGAGTTGCTTGACGATACCTTCGAGTGCAAGATCTATAAAAAAGACGGTGAAGAAATCAAAACAGGCGATTTAATTGCAGATTTCAGCGGAAAAACTGCGTGTTTGTTAAAAGGTGAACGCACTGCGCTCAATTTACTTCAGCATATGTCAGGTATTGCAACAGCCACAAATAACGCAGTTAAACTCATTGACGGTACAAACGCAAGTGTTGCAGATACTCGCAAGACTTTACCCGGACTTCGTGCACTTCAAAAGTATGCGGTTACAGTCGGCGGCGGCAAAAATCACAGATATAATCTGTCAGACGGTGTTATGCTCAAGGACAATCATATTGATGCTTGCGGTTCGATTACTGCGGCAGTCGAAAAGGTTCGCAAAAATCTCGGCCATATGGTAAAAATCGAGGTTGAAACCCGTAATTTAGATGAAGTTAAAGAGGCGGTATATACCGGAGTAGAGGTAATTATGCTTGATAATATGAGCAATGATGAAATGGCGCAGGCAGTAGAGTATGTCAACGGCAGAGCATTGCTTGAAGCATCAGGCAATATCACCGCCCAAACAATAAAAGCAGTAGCACAAACGGGCGTTGACATTATTTCAATCGGAGCGCTTACCCATTCTGTAAAGGCGTTTGACATCTCAATGAAAATTAAATAAAATTTACCGCTCTTGAATAATTCAAGGGCGGTTTTCATATAATCAAGTGAAGTGTGAAGGAGGTGCAATGTGTTACCTCTTATTTTAATCGTATTAACCGTGTTTTGTGCGTTTATGAACGGGTTTACCGATGCACCGAATTCACTTGCAAACTGTGTGATGACAAGGTGTCTGCATCCTAAAACCGCAATGCTCATCGGCGCTGTATCTAATTTTCTCGGTGTTATAATATCCGCAAAAATTGCAAAATCGGTATCGCAGACTGTTTTTTTACTTGCAGGATTACATAACGATAATTCATCCGCTGAAATTACAGCAATATGTTGTTCGATTCTGAGTGTTATAATGTTTGCAACGCTTGCGTGGTATTTTGCAATCCCAACAAGTGAGAGTCACGCACTTATCGCCGCAGTATCAGGCGCATCATTTGCACTTTACGGAAAAATTTGTACGTCTGCTTGGTGCAACGTTATCTCAGGCGTGCTTTTATCTGTTGTACTCGGCTTTGTTGTAAGTTTTTGTTTGTCGTCAATAACTATACGGCTAATGAGAAATGTTACATCACGTAAAGCCAATAATTTTTTCAAAAGCTCACAGATTGTATCCGCCGTACTTTGTGCGGTTATGCACGGAGTGCAAGACGGAGTGAAACTGTGCAGTATAATTTTAATCGTTTTACCGAATTTTAAGCACTCAACCATAATCATCGGTTGTGCAATGTCAACGGGTACGCTGTTTGGAGCAGGCAGAATAATGAAAAATGTCGGTGAAGGCTTTGCAAGACTGAAACTTTTCCAGGGTGCTAATGCTGATTTTGCGTCGTTCATCAGCCTTTCAGTATCAACTGTACTCGGTCTGCCTGTGAGCACTTCACATATCAAAACATCAGCGTTGTGCGGCTCTGCTGCACAGAAAAACATTCATAGGGTTAATTGGAAAACCGCAGGTGAAATGCTTTTAGCGTGGATTATAACATTTCCGTTTTGCTTTTTGTTATCGTATATACTCACGGCAATAATTATAAGGGGGAATTGATTTGAGAAGTGTGGACTATTTTGAAGAGGTAAAAGGCATTTTTGAAAACAAGACCGATGAAGAATATAAAATCTACGAAAAACTAAAAAACGCATTTGTCACACCTATTGAAAAAGAGGATATTTTTGAATTGTATCTAATTGCACTTATTGCACACAAAAATAAATTTACTCATACAAAGAAAATCATCGAAAAAATATGCTTTAATCGTTCGCTAAAAGGGATTGATGACGAAATCAAACGGTTTTATATGAAAAACCAAAATGAAAGCGAAAGAAACCTTGTGAGAAAAATTTGCAAAATTGCATTAAAGAATACATAATTTAAGGAAATATGTGTAAAATATAGTTTGCAATTCTATATTATCTATAAAAAATGCGTTCAATTTATAAATTTTTTCAAAAAAATCTTATAAAAAAGTTAATTTTTTAACAAAAGGGGTTGCAAAATCTTTAAAAATGGTATAGAATATATACGATAAAATTCTTAGGAGGAATTAAAAATGTCAGTAAAAGTTGCAATCAATGGTTTTGGTCGTATCGGTCGTCTTGCTTTCAGACAGATGTTCGGCGCAGAGGGTTATGAGGTAGTTGCTATCAACGATCTTACAGATCCCAAAATGCTCGCTAACCTCTTAAAGTATGATACAGCACAGGGCGGCTACTGCGGCAAACTCGGTCAGAATCTTCACACAGTTGAAGCTGGCGAAGGCTCAATCGTTGTAGATGGTAAAGAAATCAAAATCTACAAAGAAGCAGACGCTAACAATCTTCCTTGGGGTGAAATCGGTGTAGACGTAGTTCTCGAATGCACAGGTTTCTATTGCTCAAAAGATAAGAGCCAGGCTCACATCAATGCAGGTGCTAAAAAGGTAGTTATTTCTGCTCCCGCAGGTAACGACCTCAAAACAGTTGTTTTCTCAGTAAACGAAAACACTCTTACAGCTGAAGATACAATTATCTCTGCTGCATCTTGCACAACAAACTGCCTCGCTCCGATGGCTGATACTCTTAACAAGTACGCTGAAATCCAGAGCGGTATTATGTCAACAATCCACGCTTACACAGGCGACCAGATGATCCTCGACGGTCCGCACAGAAAAGGCGACTATCGTCGTGCTCGTGCAGGTGCTGCTAACATCGTTCCGAACTCAACAGGTGCTGCTAAAGCAATCGGCCTCGTTATTCCGGAACTCAACGGCAAACTCATCGGTTCAGCTCAGCGTGTGCCTGTTCCGACCGGTTCAACAACAATCCTCACAGCTGTTGTTAAAGGCGCAGATGTAACTGTTGAAGGCATCAACGCTGCAATGAAAGCTGCTGCTTCTGATTCATTCGGCTACAACGAAGATCCGATCGTATCAAGCGATGTTATCGGTATGACATATGGTTCACTCTTCGATGCTACTCAGACAATGGTATCAAAGATTGCTGACGATCTTTATGAAGTTCAGGTTGTTTCTTGGTACGACAACGAGAACAGCTACACCAGCCAGATGGTTAGAACAATTAAATACTTTGCTGAACTCGCATAAGTTAAAATTTTTAAAAAAGCGGAGATTTTTCTCCGCTTTTTTTATGCAATTTTTTAATACACTTTTAATTTTTGATATATCACACAAAAATTGTTGCTTTTTTTGAAAAGAAGTGATATAATGACATTAGTTATAAAATAATATTTAAGGACATTTAATATGCGTAAGTTATCAGTTTTAATACTTTGCTTTGCAGTACTGTTTTGTTCGTGCACTGTATCTTTTCAGGAAACACCTACAGATATAACAACAACTACCGCATCGCAAGAGTTGCCTGAAGTTGATTTTTCAGATAAAAATAAATATACCGTAGATTGCTTTGGTGATGGATTTACTAAAAGTTCAATTACATCATATACCCATTGGCTTGGCACGATGCTCGGCTATAATTGGACAGTGAACAACTACGGAGCAAGAGATGATACCGTTCTTGGCATTTGTGCAAGACAAGGTTGCATCCCGGCAGTTATTGAGCCTGTAACCGTCCCTAATGAAAACAACTATACCGATTGCAAAATCATCAGTTCGTACAAAGGCAGAGCATTGCCAAAAATGCTTATAAGTACATCCGAAGGCTTTAATCCTGTTACAATCGGAAATGATCTATTCTCAATTACTAATGTCGCTGTTGACGACGAAACAAGTGAATACAGTATTCGACCTATCACCGCTGTAATGGAACCAACAGTTATCGACGAAACCACAAAGATTTTGTCAAACTATGCTGTAAATAATCACTATAATAGCATTATTATCGTTATGATGGGTAGCGACCAAACCTATGAGAGCATTGAAGAACTTGTTGAGTTCAATAAAAAAATGGTAGCGGGATACGAAAGATATATCGTCATCGCCGAGCCTTATGCCATAAGGGGCAACGATAGAGCAGACTATGATAAATTGATGTTGGATGCGTTCGGTGCAAACTATCTCAATGCCCGTGAATATATTATTCGTAACGGACTTTCAGACCTCGGTATCGAACCCACCGAAACCGATTTAGAAAGAATTAAAAACGGATATACTCCGTCTTCGCTGATGACGGGTAAATATTATAATGAAGACGGTAACAAAGTGTTGGCTCAATGCATCTTTAATAAAGGCGTAGAGCTTGGATATTGGTCTTAAAAAGGAAAGGTGTTTAATATGAAAAAAATAATTTCAGCATTTATAACTGTTGTAATTTCTCTTACAATGATTTGTTCTGCTGTTTCAGTTTCGGCTGATAGTATGAAAGTCTATTCAAGTTTTGAGGGCGAGGCAATGCCTGGAGACGTCATCGCAGTTGATATTAAAGTAGATGATAACCCGGGTATGTGGGGACTTGACTTCGACATTTACTTTGATACTTCTGTTTTACAGATCAATACAATTTTAAACGGCGATATTTTCACGGAAGGTTCAGGTTGGCCGGGCGTTCCGCTCACTACCGACTACATCGACAGCTTGAACTCAAAAGGTAAATACCATTTCCTCGGCTACGGCGACTCTTTAACTAAGGATGTTACTAATAACGGCACCCTGTGCACTATGCTGTTCAAGGTCGACGAAAATGCCACTGCGGGAGAATATGAAATTAAGCTCCAACTCGGCACAGGCGATATCGTAAACTGTGCTGAACAGGCTGTCCCCGGTGAATTTTCGGGCAGTAAAATCAAAGTCAAAGGTACTATTGATGAAAATGTTGAACCGCAAGTTCCGACAGTTGCATCAACAAAGGTTATTGCGGTAACAGAAATCATCGAATACAGCGGAGTTACATACGCACAACCGGTTACCGATAACAGCGGTGAAGTGAAAACACAGGTTGTTGAAAATGTTTACGAAACAGGTTCTCCGCGCGAAGTCGTATCCTCTAAAGCCGCAAACGGCGAGTTCAACGACACCAGCGATGTTGCTATAGGTGTTGATGCTAACGATTCAGGTGACACTGATAACAGTTCGGCTGATTCGTCATCATCTTCATCTGCAACGAGCAGTGGTTCAATAAGTATCGTATTGATTGTTGTAATCGTGTTCGCAGTATTGTTAGTCGGCGCCTTGATTGTATTGCTTGTAATCTTCACTAAAAAGAAATAATAAATAAAAATATAAGACGGTATGCTACATTGCTAATAGCATACCGTCTATTTATATTTGATTAGTCTTTCTGTAGTTCACCGGGAGAATACCGTAAGCCTCTTTGAAAGCGCAGGTGAATTTGCTCTGACTTTCAAAACCTACGGATTTTGCAATATCGGCAACGCTGTCTTTTGTGCGTACCAAAAGTTCGGCGGCCTTTTCCATACGGTGACTTTTTGTGTGTGCGGCGATTGAAGTGCCGTATTCATCTTTAAAAGCCTGCTTGAGTGTTGTGGGATTGATTAGAAATTTTTTTGATAATTCATCTATCGTAATTCTTTCGTTCAAATGCGAAACTAAATAATCGTGCACCATATGAACGGTCTGCATGCTTGATAACCCGTTTGAATGTGAATTTTCCGGGCAACTAATCTCCATAATTTGCTCTACCATATGATGCAGCAACCTACAAACCTCGGTGTCTGCCGCCTTGTAGTAAACTTCTTTACCGTCACGACGGCAAATAATCAACTTCGATTCTTTCAAGTCCTTGATGTGATGTGATACAGCAGGGCTGGAAATGTCAAGCAATGCGGAAAGATTGATAATACATTCTTCCCTGTGACACAACAGCCAAAACAAACGAATGCGAGTTGGATCGCTTAAAGTTTTGAAAAATTCTGCTGTTATGTTAAACTGCTCTGCATTCAGTAATTCTTTGTGGAAATCTTTAACACTCTCATTTCTGCCGTGTGCGTGGGGAAGTTTGAATTCCGACATATGAACCTCCTTAATACTCCGTTTGGTAAATAATTTAGTCCTCAAAGCAGAACTATGAGGAATTGTCTTGAATTTTTTACAATAATATTGTATCATACAGATAACGATTAAACAAGTGCTTAATTGATTAGAGGAGGGAATTGTTATGAAAAAAACTTATAAAATCGAAGTTGACTGTGCTAACTGCGCAAATTTAATGGAAAATGCAATCTGCAAAATAGAGGGTGTCAACACCGCTGTTGTTAATTTTATGACACAGAAGATGATCGTGGAATTTGAAGACGGTTACACTCCTGAAGATGTGATGAAGACAGTTTTAAAAGCGTGCAGAAAAATCGAGCCGGATTGTGAGATCTATTACAAATGATGCAGGAAATTATTATTAACATATTGCTTTTTATAGTTATCGCTATGTCAGCGGGCCTTCTGATTTTTGCAGGCAAATCAAAAGTTACAATGACTAAAAAACAGAGAAAGATGATGCGCCGTGTTTTAATCGCATCAACTATATTATTATGTCTGCAATTTTTGAACACCGAATTTTTCAATAGATTTGATGAATTTCTGTTCTCATCGGCAGGCCGTATTATACGATTTGCATTATATTTCATAGATTATTTGATAATAGGGTATGATATTTTAATCAAAGCCTTTAAAGGCATCATAAACCGACAGGTTTTTAATGAAAACTTTTTGATGGCTTTGGCGACTGTGGGTGCAATGTCGCTGGCAATTTACAACAACAGCGACTATCTTGAAGCAATTGCGGTTATGCTGTTTTATCAGATAGGTGAGTGGTTTCAAGGATATGCAGTAGGCAAAAGCAGACGGAATATCAGCGGTCTGATGGATATTCGCCCTGATTATGCCAATGTTCAACAGGACGGCAAACTTATACAAGTCGATCCCGATGAAGTTGAAATCGGCAGTATCATTATTGTGCAACCGGGCGAAAAAGTTCCGATTGATGGTACGGTTTTTGAGGGCAGAGCCAGTCTTAACACAAGTGCACTAACAGGCGAGAGCGTTCCGAAAGAGGTAAAAGTCGGTGATGAAATTATCAGCGGATGTATTTGCACTTCGGGCGTTTTGAAAATTCGCACTACAAAGGTATTCGGAGAATCTACGGTTTCAAAAATTCTCGATTTGGTGGAGAATGCAAGTTCAAGAAAATCGAAATCTGAGACATTTATTTCAAAATTTGCAAAGGTTTACACACCCGCTGTATGTATCAGCGCATTAGCACTTGCGATACTACCGCCGATTGCAAGTACGATTTTTACAGGACTGAACGCTGATTTCGGTGAATGGATTTACCGTGCCCTTACTTTCCTTGTTATCAGTTGCCCGTGTGCTTTGGTGATAAGTATTCCGCTGAGCTTTTTTGCGGGTATCGGCGGTGCAAGCCAAGAGGGGATTTTGGTTAAAGGCTCGAATTTTCTTGAAAATCTTGCAAAAATTAAGTGTGTTGTATTTGACAAAACAGGCACTTTAACCAAGGGTGTTTTTGAAGTAAATGCAATTCATCATTCAACAATAGATAATGATAAACTCATAGAATATGCCGCTTTAGCAGAATGTGCATCTTCACATCCTATAAGTAAGAGTTTAAAGCGTGCGTATGGCAAAGAAATTGACAGAAATCGTGTGAGCGATATAGAAGAAATCAGCGGTAACGGCATTGTTGCTAAGGTTGACGGCATAAAAGTTGCAGTCGGAAATGATAAATTGATGAACCGTTTTAACATTGCTTATAACGAATGCCATCAAAACGGCACTATAATTCACATTGCCATAAACGGAGAGTACTCAGGACACATTGTCATCTCCGATGTTATCAAGCCCCGGTCAAAAACTGCAATTACCGCATTAAAAAAAGTCGGTGTAAACAAAACTGTAATGCTTACAGGCGATGCCGAAAAGGTTGCAGTACAAGTCGGTGCAACCTTGGAAATTGATGAAACTTACAGCGAACTGTTGCCTGCTGACAAGGTTGAAAAAATCGAAGAACTTTTGAAGGAGAAATCACCGAAATCTAAACTTGCGTTTGTGGGTGACGGCATTAACGATGCACCTGTGCTGTCAAGAGCCGACATCGGAATTGCAATGGGTGCTATGGGGTCTGATGCGGCTATTGAAGCGGCAGATGTTGTTTTGATGGACGATGACCCTTTAAAAATCGTAAAAGCTATTAAAATATCCCGCAAATGTATGGGTATAGTTCATCAGAACATCATTTTTTCATTGACTGTAAAATTTGCTTGCTTGATACTCGGTGCGTTGGGCGTCGCAAATATGTATATGGCGATTTTCGCTGATGTCGGCGTTATGGTGTTGGCAGTCTTAAACGCAATTCGCTGTCTTTTTGTAAAGAAATTATAAAATTATTGTTTGATAAAATTAAAAACTACTTGCAATTTATACTTTTGCAGTGTATAATAAAATCAAACTTAACAGACGGGAGCTTGTGTTACAGGCTGAGAGGAAGGTACAACCTTCGACCGATAACCTGATTTGGATAATGCCAACGTAGGAACGCCTGA
>JAXJSX010000160.1:0-5354 GCA_036309925.1 Acutalibacteraceae bacterium
ATCCCGAACGGCACTAACCTTGCTTGCACTTGGAATCCCGACCTTATCGAACAGTTGTTCGTATATCTCGGCATCGAAGCATATTCATACAACATCGACACTCTGCTCGGCCCTGGTATCAACATCCACCGTCACCCCTTAAACGGCAGAAACTTTGAATATTTATCCGAAGACCCGTATCTCACCGGCGTTATTGCAGGTGCGATGACCAGAGGCTTTGCAAAGTCGGGCAGTAAGACAACAATCAAGCACTTGGTAACCAACAACCAGGAATATTACAGATACAATTCAAACTCCGAGTTGTCTGAACGCGCACTGCGTGAAATCTACTTAAAGCCGTTTGAAATCTGTGTTAAGGACTACGGTGCAAAGTCGATTATGACTACATACAACCCCACAAACGGCTATTGGAACGCTTCAAACTACGAGTTGACAACCACAATCCTGCGTGATGAATGGGGTTATGACGGTATCGTTATGACTGACTGGTGGGCAGTTACAAATGAATATCCGGGTGCGCCTAATGAGCATAAAAAAATGCACTCAATGATTCGCTCACAGAATGATATGTTTATGGTTGCAACCGACATTAAAGAACTCATTCCGATAGTTTTATCCGACCTTAAAGACGGCAAAATCACACGCGGTCAGTTGCAAAGATGCGCTAAAAATGTGCTTAATTTCACACTTGATTCCAACATCTTCGAGAAGTTTGTAAGAAACGGTTGCAAGCCGATCAACCCCGGCAGAACCGATTTAGACGGTCTTGTATCGTTTAGCACACAGAGTAATCCCGCACTCGATATGGAATACGAAATTGACATGCCCGAAGACACAACCGTTGTATTTGCGTTTGATTATAAATCAGAACATACAGTTACAGCGCAGTTGCCTGTTGCGGTTATTGTTGACGGCAAGCAGATGACTACACTTATGGGTAACGGCACAGAAAACGCCCTAAAGCGTATGTTCAGCCGAAGTGTAACGATTCCCGCAGGCAAGCACACTGTAAAATTCGATTATTCACCTAAAATGATAACCGTTGTGGGAATTGACTTTATGAAATAAATTTTTATAGCCTTCGTGAAAACGAAGGCTATTTTTTTGCATTCTCGCATACATTTTAAAGAGGTGGTGCGAATGAAAAGGATTGTTCCCATTGTGATAATCATATCCACGCTCTTTTCATCGTGCGTGAAATTTAACAAGCCCGAAACGCACACCGACATCCAAACCGAGCCGATGAAAGCCTGCTGGGTATCTTATCTTGAACTGAATATGTCGGACAAGTCAGAAACTGCGTTTACATCTGCTGTAAATGAGATGCTTTTGAACATTAAAAACTGCGGGCTCAACACCGTTTTCGTGCATACGATAAGCCACCTTGACGCATATTATAAATCGAACATTCTGCCGATGTCGAAGTATATCTGCAACGCTCGCGGCGGTACTCTCGATTACGATCCGCTTGAGATTATCTGCGACACCGCAAAAAAGTACAATCTTCAAATTCACGCGTGGATAAATCCGTTTCGCATTTTGCAAGGCAGTACCGATTTATCAGCTTTTGCAAGCGATGATATTGCAGTGAAGATGATAAATTCGGGGGATGCAACCGTGACTGACAACGGTGCGTATCTTATCCCGTCGTCCTCCGCTTCACAAAGGCTGATACTCGACTGTATTCGTGAGATTATCGAAAACTACGATATTGACGGTGTACATTTTGATGATTATTTCTACCCGACCACCGATGAAAATTTCGATAAAACCGCCTACGAAAAATATAAGTCGGAAACCGCAAATCCGCTACCGCTTTCGGACTACCGCAGAGCGTTCGTGGATAGTTTTGTGAGTGCGGTATATCGCACGGTTAAGGCGTATGATGAAAATTTGCAGTTTGGAATCAGTCCTCAGGCGGATATTGAGAAGAACAAGAATACATTTTATGCGGATATTGAAAAATGGTGCGCAAACGATGGGTTTATCGACTATATTATCCCGCAAATCTACTTCGGATTTGACTGTCCGCTGGACGATTTTAAATTTGAAAACTGCCTTAATACTTGGCTGAAAATCAACAGAAAGTGTGAGATGTATGTTGGGCTTGGGATGTACCGTTCGGGTGAAATCTCGCAGTACGGTAACAAGTCGAGCGATGAATGGGTGCAAAACTGCGATGTTATTGCACGGCAGATTGAATATTTATATTCGGCAGGGATAAAAGGCTTTGCGATTTATTCATATACCTCTCTCACTACCAAAACCGCCGAATGTGACAATATGAAAAAAGTGCTGATTTAAGGAGTAACCAATGAAAAGACTGCTGATAATACTACCGCTTACAATGATAATTTTGATGTTAATACCGCTTTTTGCGCTGATTCCAACTGATTTGAAAACGGTTGAAACTCCGACTGAAATCGACAGCGGGGAGAAAGTAAAAGTGTATATTTGTGAGCGCGACAGAACGGTAAAGATGAGCGAAGAAGAATATCTTCTCGGAGTGATTGCAAGCGAAATTTCCCCCGAATATGAAGAAGAGGCAATAAAAGCGCAGGCGGTTGCGGCACGCAGTATGTTATATTTCAGGCGGAGTGGAAACTCAAATCAAGATTACGATATCACCGATGATATTTCCCACGATCAAGGCTACTGTGACAGCGACTCAAGAAAGGTCAAATGGGGCGACAAAACCGCTGAATATGAAGCAAAGATAACGCAATGTATAACCGCAACTCACGGCGAGTTCGTTCGATATAACGGCGAGGTTGCGCTCGCGGTATATCACAGCGTTTCCTCAGGCAAAACAGAGAATGTGAGTGATGTATGGGGCGGGGATTATCCGTATCTCAAAAGCGTAGACAGCGTTGGGGATATGTTATCGAGCGAATATATGAGTACGGTGACGGTCACGAAGGAGGAATATACAGCGGCGGCGCAGTCGTCAGGTGCGACTGATATATCGTCACCTTCAGCAGACGGCAACGCAAAATGTGCGGCCACCGGGCTTGTTTTATCATACAATCTGTGCGGTGTGACTGTAACAGGTCAGCAGATGCGTGAACTGTTCTCGCTTAAAAGTGCGAATTTTACAATCTCGCAGTCAGAAGATACATTCACATTCACCGTAAGGGGCAACGGTCACGGTGTCGGAATGAGCCAAAACGGTGCGAATTATATGGCAACGCAAGGGAGTACATACAAAGAAATTTTGAAGTGGTATTACAGCGGATGTGAAATTGAATAAAACCGCTTTTATTCGGTAAAATAATACCGGAAAGGAATGGTTTTATGCAGTATTTATGGGCGTTTTTAGTCGGCGGTGCACTGTGTGTCATCGGCCAACTTTTAATCGACTACACAAAACTCACCCCTGCGCGAATTTTAGTCGGCTATGTCGTTGCAGGGGTTATAATCTCGGCATTCGGCTGGTATCAACCGCTTATTGATTTTGCGGGTGCAGGTGCGACTGTACCGCTGACGGGGTTTGGGCATACACTCGCACAAGGTGTCAAACAAGCAGTCGCTGAAAAAGGTGTGATCGGCATATTCACAGGCGGAATTACGGGTGCTGCGGGCGGAATTACAGCCGCGATTTTCTTTTCGCTTATCGCTGCTGCCGTCTTCAAACCAAAGTCACATTCATGAGTACGATTATAAATCTTCGTGGGATAACACGGGTATACAAAAACACCGTCAAGGCGCTTGACGGTGTCGATTTGTCGATTGAAAACGGGGATTACATTTCGATTTTGGGCGAGTCGGGCAGCGGGAAATCCACGCTGATGAATATAATCGGTTGTCTTGATAAATGTGACGGCGGTGAATATTTGTTTTGCGGTGAGAATATCGCAACATTTTCAGAAAACAAGTTTGATAATATCCGTCGGGAGCATATCGGATTTGTATTTCAGCGGTTTTGCCTTATCCCGTCACTCACCGCATTTGACAATATCGAATTGCCCTTGATCTACTCGCACATCCCAAAGCAAAAGCGAAAAGCGATGGTGGAAACCGCACTTGAAACGGTTGGGCTTTCCAATAGAAAAAATCACCGCCCGAATGAACTTTCGGGCGGTCAGCAACAGCGGGTGGCGATTGCACGGGCAATCGTTAAAAACCCGCCTATTATTCTTGCGGACGAGCCAACCGGTAATCTTGACCCTAAAAACGCAAGTGAAATTTCATCGCTTTTTGATAAACTCAATCACAACGGAAAGACGATTATCCTAATTACTCACGACGAAAAGATTGCAAAAAGTGCAAAACGAAGCGTGGTTATTAAAAGCGGTAGAATTTATTAAACCTTACTCTTCACGCTTTCTTTTGAAAATCAGCATAGCACTCAGTGCCAATACCGCAATAACGCTCACTACAATAATGTGAATATCGTTAGCAACGCCTGTGTTGACAGCAGAATCGGTATCTGTAGTGTCTGCGGTATTTGTGGTATCATTATTGCTATCGGTATTTTCATCGTTTCCGCTCGGCAAAGTCGGTGTATCATCAATTTTTTGAACGCTCACCTGTGCAGTTGATGTAACACCGTTTGCGGTGGCGGTGATGGTGCAAACACCCTCGCCTACTGCGGTGACTATACCGAGATTATCGACGGTTGCAACACTTTCATCAGATGAAGTATAGGTGATGTCGCAGGTTGCAAGCGCACTGCTCGGTGTTACAGTCGTTTCAATTTTTTTGCTGTTTCCGACAATGAGCGAAAGGTCAGCCAGACTCAATGTTTTAACCTCGGCGTCCTTCGCTATCATAGTAAGACCGGGATAAAATTCGCTTAAAATTGTGATTTCATCGTCTGCGGTGAATACTGTTTTATCGAGTTGTGCGGAGTCTGTGATAATACCCTCAAGATACGCGGTGATACCGCCTGCGCTCTTTTCAAACACAGATTTCGGGATGTCTTTAGTGTCAAATGTCACCGTTTTGACTTCTCCCGCCTTTATGTTGGTGATTTCACATTCGCCGTATGCGGTGTAAACTGCGGCGTTTGGATCTGCAGTTTCCTCGTTGAGCGATGCGGTTAGATTTTGTAAATCGGTTTCTAAAACTCGGACGAATTTTCCGGATGTATAGTCTTCGTTTCCGACATTTTCAACCACAGCAGTAACTCGGTATGCGGCGCTATCGCTGTTTTTGCCTATATTTTTAATCGGCGCAAACGCAATGCTGTTGAGCGAAAGGCTCTCGCCTGTGCTGAGTGAATATGTGTCGGTTGCAAATTTTTCAACGCCGTTTTCATAGACTTTAATCTGCATTTTTACATCTTCAGCCTTAATATTATCGGGCATTACATAGTCAAACTCGACCGATTTCCATTCAGCAGTCAGCCAATG
>JAXJSX010000161.1:0-7832 GCA_036309925.1 Acutalibacteraceae bacterium
GGTAACATCTTGAAAATCTCCTGTGAACTACGGCTGAGATCGGGGATAAAGAGATAAACGATGTAAAGTCCACCGAATAAAATTGAGCCGGCAATACCGATATTTGGACGCCACAGTGCAAAAATTACAAGTGCGATTGCAAGCCAACCACGGTCACCGAAGCCACCGTTTGACCATACACCGCAAGTGTAGTCCATAATGAAATATAATCCACCAAGTCCGGCAATAGCGCCACCCAAGCAGGTTGCAATATACTTATATTTTGTAACGCTGATTCCTGCGGCATCTGCGGTTGCGGGATTTTCACCAACTGCGCGCAGATTAAGTCCTACACGGGTACGGGACAGTACAAGTGCCGCAATAATTGCAATCGCAATTGCAAGGTATGCTAAAAATCCATATGAGAAAAATATAGTACCGATAACGCCTAAATCATCTGCGAAAGGTAGAGTTTTCTGGAATAAAAGGCTTGTTTTTGTGAGTGCGATTGAACCGCCTTCGCCAAAAAGATTTGCAAGCGATCCACCGAAAAAGTTACCTATACCAACACCGAATGTTGTAAGTGCAAGACCGGTTACATTCTGGTTTGCACGGAGTGTGATTGTTAGAAAACTGTAAATCAGTGCCATTAAAGTTGAGCCGACAAGTGATGCTAAAAACGGGATCAAAACGGCGAGAAATGGGTTTAATGTATCAGTCGAGCGTTCATAGAAAAACGCACCGATAATACCCGAAATACCGCCTACATACATAATACCCGGAATACCAAGGTTTAAGTTACCTGATTTTTCTGTGATTATCTCACCTGTTGAGCCATAAAGAAGCGGTATACCTTGAACGACCGCACGCTGAATAAACATTGCAATAGTTTCAAGCATTACTTACCCTCCTTTGTTGATGAACGAAAATTGAGTTTATAGTTGATGAAAAACTCGCATCCAATGATAAAGAACAAAATAATACCTGTTAAGATATCTGCAACACTTTCGTTGAGTCTGAATGTTGTTGCAATTTCTCCTGCACCGCGTTGCAGGAAAATGATAAGGAATGAAGTCAACATCATAATAAACGGATTAAATTTTGCGAGCCAAGATACAATGATTGCAGTAAAGCCTTGACCGCCTGCGGTGTTTGTCGAAATAGTATGGTCAGTACCCGATACAAGAAGTAAGCCTGCAATACCGCAAAGCGCACCCGAAATTGCAACTGTGCGTATAATTACCTTTTTAACATTGATACCGATATATCTTGCAGTGTTCTCACTTTCGCCGACAACCGAAATTTCATAGCCTTGCTTACTGTATTTAAGGTAGATAAACATCAAAACAGTAATAACTACAACAACAATGATATTTAAAAGGTATTTTTGACCGAAAAGTGAAGGCATCCATCCTGCATTAGTATTTGAGTTTATAAGACCAACAGTTGATGAACCTTTCGGGTTTTCCCAAAGGATAACAAAAAACGATACAAGTTGAATTGCAACATAGTTCATCATAAGGGTAAAAAGTGATTCATTAGTTCCCCATTTTGCCTTGAAAATTGCAGGAATCACCGCCCATATAAGTCCTGCGACAATACTTGCAAGTATCATTACGATAAATAATAACACAGTTGGTAATTTGTCGCCAAGCATAATCATACAAGCCGCAGTTGCGAGTGCGCCAATCAAGACCTGACCTTCAGCGCCAAGATTCCAATATCGCATTTTAAATGCGGGAGTGACCGCCAGGGAGATAATAAGAAGCATTGCAACATTCTGAAATGAAATCCATATTTTACGAGTTGACCCGAATGTTCCTTTGATCATTGCGGAGTATACTTCGATTGGATTGTAACCTGTGAGAAAAACAATGACTAATGCGCATACAATAAGTGCGGCTATGATTGCAACTGCTCTGACAAGCCACGCTTTATACCATATCATCGAATCGCGTTTTGTGATATGCACAAGTGGTTCGTGTACTTTTTTATCAATTTTTGACATTGTTTTCACCTCCGTCGGTCCTTGTCATAAGCAAGCCGATTTCTTCTTTTGTAGTAGTGCGACCGTCTACAATACCACTGATTTTGCCGTTTCCGATTACCATAATTCTGTCGCAAAGTTCAATTAAAACATCAAGATCTTCACCGACAAAAATCACAGCAGTTCCCTTTTTCTTTTGTTCGTTTAAAAGGTTAAAGATTGTGTAAGAGGAATTGATGTCAAGACCGCGTACAGGATATGCTACCATAAGAACAGTTGGCGCGGCAGCAATTTCACGGCCAACAAGAATTTTCTGAACATTACCGCCTGAAAGCATACGAACAGGTGTGTTTGCATTTGGTGTAACAACTTCAAGTTGTTCGATTATTTCCTCTGCAAGTGTTCTCGGTTTCTTCCTTTCAAGGAAAAACGACTTGCCTTTGCTATAACTGCGGAGCATCATATTGTCAACAATATCCATATTGCCTACAAGTCCCATACCAAGACGGTCTTCCGGTACAAATGAAAGTCTTACACCAAGTTCGCGAATTTGTATAGGAGTTTTATTGCGAAGATCGTCAATGTCGCCTGTTTTGGGGTTGTGATAGAAAATCTCGCCGCCGTTTAACTGTTGAAGACCTGCTATAGCCTCCAAAAGTTCGCGTTGACCGCTTCCTGCAATACCTGCAATACCTAAAATTTCACCGGAACGCGCTGTAAAAGTTACATTGTCAAGCATTTTCACACCCTCGCGATTGACACAGTCTATATTTTTAACAACAAGACGGGCTGTGACATTCTGCGGTTGTGTGCGATTTATGTTGAGTGAAATCTTTTTGCCAACCATCATCTCTGTGAGTTCAGATTCGGATGTTTCACAAGTTTCAACTGTACCGATATATTCGCCTTTACGAAGTACAGAAACTCTATCTGAAAGTGCTAAAACTTCATTAAGTTTGTGAGTGATAATGATGATTGCTTTACCATCGTCACGCATTCTGCGTAATACAGCAAAAAGCTTTTCTGTTTCCTGCGGTGTAAGTACTGCAGTCGGCTCATCCAAAATCAAAATATCTGCACCACGATATAATACTTTAATGATTTCAACAGTCTGTTTTTCGGAAACTGACATTGTGTAAACTTTTTTAGCAGCATCAATTTCAAAACCGTATTTCTGTGCAATATCATGCACGCGGTCGGTTACGGTTTTGATATTATAACCGCCCCTTTCTTCAAGTCCGAGCACAATATTTTCAGCGGCAGAAAATACATCAACAAGTTTAAAATGTTGATGTATCATACCGATTTTATATTTAAAAGCATCTTTCGGTGAACGAATTACAACATCTTCCCCATTGATTGTGATAGTGCCTTCATCCGGGAAATAGATACCCGAAATCATATTCATCAAAGTTGTTTTACCACTGCCGTTTTCACCTAAAATAGACAAAATTTCGCCTTTTTTTACGGTCAGGCTGACATTTTTATTTGCGACCACGCTACCAAAACGTTTGGTTACATTTTTCAATTCTATTGCTGTATTTGAACTCACTTTTTAACCTCCGTTTTAACTTTGAAAAGAGTTTACCCATTGAAATAAACTCTTTTCAAAATTAGAAATAGGCGGGGCGAAAGCCCCGCCGTGATTTAATTATTCTGCGGTCGGTACGGTGATACCGTCAATAACAATATCAAAGTAAGGCGCTGAACGGTATTCAGATTCATGGAAATAACCGTCTGAAACAGCCTCTGTGTCGGGTGTAAAGCTGTCGTCGGTATCAACATCAGCCTTGTGTGATTCAAGTTTTTCACCTTTTACAGTGAATGTGCTTGTATCAAATACGTGAAGTGTGCCGTCAGCAAACTTTGCTTTTGCAGCATCAATTGCTTCCTGTGTGCCTGCTGCAGCAACTGCTGTATTAAGTTCTGAGAGTTCAACAGCGCCTTCAGTGATGCCAACACAGTAGTCCTCTGTGATAGTAGTGCCGTTTTCAACTGCTTCAATGATGTGCTTGAAATAGGGTTTCCAAGAAATCTTTGAAGAGATGATGTATGTATTCGGGCAAGCTGAAATTGTGCTGCCGTTGTATGATACATTAGGAACACCTGCAGTTTCGCAAGCTGTCGGAGCACCCATAGAGTCAGCGTGCTGGCTGATAAGTACGCAACCGCTGTTGATGAGTGAGTTTGCAGCTTCTTTCTCCATTGCTTCGTCATACCAAGAGTTTGTATACTGAACTTCCATTGTTACAGAAGGGCAAACAGATCTTGCGCCGAGGAAAAATGAAGTGTAACCCGAAATAACTTCTGCGTACGGGAATGCACCCACATAACCCATTTTTGCTTTGTCTTCAGTGATTTTTTTAGTATCAATCATTTCCTGTACTTTCATACCTGCAGCGATACCTGCAAGATATCTGCCTTCGTAGATTGATGCAAAAGCATTGTGGAAATTGGTGAGTTTTTCTGTGTGAGCAGTTGTACCTGTTGCGTGGCAGAACTGAACTTCCGGATACTCTTTAGCAGCTTGTACCATATAAGGTTCGTGACCAAAAGAGTCTGCGAAAATGAGATTGCAACCTGCGTCTGCAAGTTCAGCTGCTGCTTCGTAGCATTCATTTGTTTCAGGAATGTTGGTTTTGAACATTACCTGAGCATCGGTAAGACCGAGGTCTGACTGCACTGCTTTTGCAGCGTCGATGAAGTTCTTGTCATATGTTGAGTTTTCATCGTGCAAGAAAATGAAACCTACTTTAACATTGCTTGCAGCTTCGTTTTCCTGTGTTGTTGCTGTGCCGCAAGATGCAAGTGTAAGCAACATAACGGCAGCGAGAATTGCGGATAAGAATTTTTTCATTGGTTGTTCCCCCTAATAAAAATATTATATGTGAAAAAGTCACACATACAATTTAATTGCGGAAGACGATATGGCCGTCTTCCATTCTTTCAATAATGGCTAAAGATTCGACGCGTATCCCCTGTTCTCTGAGTCTGTCGCCGCCATTCTGAAATCCTTTTTCAATAGCGATTGCAGTGCCTGCAAGACGAGCGCCTGCTTGATTTACAATGTCGATCAAGCCCTCCAGTGCCTTACCGTTTGCAAGAAAATCGTCAACGAGTAGTACTGTATCACTCGGAGTTATATAATCTTTGCTGACTACGATATTATAATCGGTGTTGTGAGTGTAGGAGTGTACCACGGTTTTGTACACTTCTCCCGAAACATTGCTTGTCTTGTGTTTTTTCGCAAAAACTGCAGGTAAATGCATTACTGCGCCGATAGCAACAGCAACTGCGATCCCCGAGGACTCGACAGTTAATATTTTAGTTACACCGGCATCTTTATAAAGTCTTGCGACCTCTTTTCCCATTTCGATTAAAAAATCGCAATCTAACTGTTGATTTAAAAAGGAGCCGACTTTTAAAATGTTGCCGGGAAGTACCTGTCCCTCATTTAAAATTTTCTGTTCAAGCGCTTTCATAAACAATACCGCCCCAACATATAGTTATTTATTATATCTATTATTATATATTGAGAGTGGCAAAAAATCAAGTGCCAATTTCAATATTATAATTAAGTTGAAAAAAATTAAAAAATATTCAAAAAAACACTTGACAAATGATAAAAGTTGTGATATTATTTATTAAGTCACGGAGAGGTATCGAAGCGGTCATAACGAGGCGGTCTTGAAAACCGTTTGCCCACAAGGCACATGGGTTCGAATCCCATCCTCTCCGCCATTTTTTTATATTTTGATTTAGTTTATCAATGCAGAAGTACTCAAGTTGGTGACGAGGCGCCCCTGCTAAGGGCGTAGGTCGGGTAACCGGCGCGAGGGTTCGAGTCCCTCCTTCTGCGCCAGAAAAAGAAATCGCATTAACTTGCGGTTTCTTTTGTTTTTGCCTTTCTTATGCGGTTTTTTTGACTTTTTGTTGTGTTCAATCATTGTACGAAAAAGTCAAATTTAAGTCGAAAAGTTCACACGAAAGTATATTATTTCAATACCTACGTTTTAATTTGAAACCCCTGAATTTCAAGATAAATCAGGGGTTTTCTATGTAATTCTTAATTTAATTTGCGCCGAGGATTTGCTTCGCTTTCTCTATTTCAGCTTCGTTAGGAGTTCTGACTCCGTCTAGAGGATACTCAAGATTTAACTTCTTCCATTTGAACAAACCTAAAGTGTGATAAGGCAAAACTTCAACTTTTCTCACGGTTTTAAGTGTTTTTATAAACTCGCTTGTTTTCAAAAGTTCGTCTTCACCGTCGGTAAGTCCCGGAACTAACACCCGTCTTATCCACATATCCTTTCCCTTGTCTGACAAATATTCTGCCATTGCCAAAATATTTTCGTTTCCGCAACCTGTAATGTGCTTATGCAATTCATTATCATAAGCTTTAAGATCCAGCAAAACGAGGTCGGTATACTTTAAAAGTTCATCAAACTTTTGGAGATACTGCTCGTCCGTCTTGAAAGGCTCACCTGAGGTATCAAGCGCTGTATGAACGCCCTTCAATTTAGCGAGTTTGAAAAACTCTGTGACAAAATCAATCTGCAAAAGCGGTTCTCCGCCCGAAACGGTAATTCCGCCCTTATCCATATTTTTGCCCCAGTAGTTTTTATATCGGTATGCCTTTTCAAAAAGCGACTTTTCATCCCATTGTTCAGGCTTCCATTCACAACCGTCTGTAGCCCAAGTTTCCGGATTGTGGCAGTATTTGCAACGCATATTACAGCCCTGCAAAAACACCACAAATCTGACTCCGGGCCCGTCAACAGCACCGAAAGTTTCAAGAGAATGGACAAATCCCTTTTTAGAGTCTGCCATGGCAAGTACGAGAAATAACGTCTAACTGCTGCTCTTTTGTCAAGTCGATGAACTTAACAGCATAACCCGATACACGGATTGTAAAGTTAGCGTATTCTTCTTTTTCGGGATGTTCCATAGCGTCAATGAGTTTATCCTTGCCGAAAACATTAACATTAAGGTGGTGAGCACCCTGATCAAAGTAACCGTCAAGAATTTGAACGAGTTTGTCTGTCTGCTCCTCTTCGTTGCTTCCAAGTGCATCAGGGTTGATTGTCTGTGTATTGGAAATACCATCAAGCGCCCAATGGTAGGGGAGCTTTGCTACCGAGTTGAGTGATGCCAACAGTCCGTTTTCCTCTGCACCGTAAGACGGATTTGCACCCGGTGACAAAGGTTCACCTGCTTTTCTGCCATTAGGCATATCTGCAGTTGCCTTACCGTAAACAACATTTGATGTAATGGTGAGGATTGATGTAGAAGGCTCACTGTCGCGGTATGTATGATGCTTCTTAATTTTTGCCATAAAGGTTTCCAAAAGCCAAACTGCAATATCGTCAGCACGGTCGTCATCGTTACCGTATTTCGGGAAATCGCCTTCAACTTCAAAAGTCTTTACAATGCCTGTTTCCTCATCGCGCACAACCTTAACCTTAGCATATTTGATAGCGCTGAGTGAATCAACAACGTGAGAAAATCCTGCAATACCTGTTGCGAAACTTCTTCTGACTTCTGTGTCGATAAGAGCCATTTCTGCTGCTTCGTAGTAATACTTATCGTGCATATAATGAATGGCGTTGAGAGTATGTACATATAACTTCGCAAGCCATTCCATCATAGCCTCATATTTAGCGATAACTTCATCGTAATCAAGATATTCGCTTTTAATAGGTGTGTATGCGGGACCAACCTGCTCTAAAGTTTTAGCATCAACACCGCCGTTGATAGCATAAAGCAAGCACTTTGCAAGGTTTGCACGGGCACCAAAGAACTGAATTTCTTTACCGGTCTGTGTTGCACTTACACAGCAGCAGATAGCATAGTCATCGCCCCAAAC
>JAXJSX010000162.1:0-4379 GCA_036309925.1 Acutalibacteraceae bacterium
ATCACTGCAAACTTTTAGTTTGCAATATCACTTTACCTGCCGAGAAAAATACTCTTTATTTTCGGCGAGTATTTACTTTTCTCAAAGTACGTAACCCACTATGACACTTTCACAATCTGAAAGTGTCATTTCTCTTGTAAAAGGAAAAGGCAGACACTTCCTTATGGAGTGTCTGCCTTTGGAACTTTTTTTGATGTATTAACCTTGTGCAATAGCGATTAGGATTTTTCTCGCATCGCTGACAGACAGCGAGCCGTTAGCATCCATATCGGCGTTGATGAAAGCCTGATCAGGCAACTCTTGCGCGGTGTCGTTTGCAATGGTAAACAGAACTTTGCGTGCATCGGAAACGCTAACCTTACCGTCAAGATTGCAGTCGCCCATTAAATTGCCCCACATTTCCCAAAAACTAAATTCAGGGACATCACTCGGTATAACCGAAACGGGATTTGTGGTGTAGTTTGCATTTGCGTGCAGACAGTCGCCGTCTGATATGCGGGTGGTGATGATGACCGGAATGGACGGCGGAACATCATCATACAAACGGAATTTCAAGGTGCAAAGCACGCCGGACTTGTCCATATTTGTGGTAAGTGAGTTGTAGGAGGCGAAATATTTGTACTCGCCCGAATCGTTTGCACGGCTGATTAAATCAGCACTCGGTGTGTACCACTCGGAATCTGTTTCATACAAACCGCTGTTTTCAACCGAGATAAGTTCAACAGAATCAGTGGAAAACTCCACGAAAAAGCCGATTGACCACAATCCGACATCGTTTTGCGGGAGTGTGTAAGTCAGCGTAAGTTCGTTGTCAACAACATTTACAGATGCAGACAGCTCAGTTGTAAGCTCTGCTTGTGCGGTAAACACCGCACAAGCAAGGCAGATTGTACAAATCAAACTTAAAATTCTTTTCATATTACATTTCAACTACAACTTCGTGAGTTTTGCCGTCGTTTGCAACAGGGATAACATTGCCGTCTACTGCCACGCCGTCAACAGTCATTGCACGAACGCCCTTGCAGACTTTAGATGTGTTTTTAACTGTGATGTTATATGTATCTCCACGGAATTTACGGGTAACTGTGAAGCCGTCCCAATCTTTCGGGATACACGGATCAACCATAAGTCCTTCAAATGTCGGGCGGATACCCAAAATGAACTGGGTGACTGAATAAAGAGTCCAGGACGAAGTACCTGTCAGCCAAGAGTTCTTTGCCTGACCTTCGTTGACTGCATCTTTACTTGCGATCATCTGTGCGTAAACATACGGCTCCATCTTGTGAATTTCGGAAATATCTTCAGTGTATGCAGGGCAGATACGGGTGTATGTTTCGTATGCACGGTCGCCTCTGCCGAGTTTGGTTTCAGCGATAGTGATCCACGGGTTGTTGTGGCAGAAGATACCGCCGTTTTCTTTGTATGACGGCGGATATGAAGTTACTTCGCCGAGTTCAACATGGTACTCTTTATAGGTGGGTGCGAGCAAGGAAATACCGTATTTAGTGTCGAGAATGTCACGCACTGAATTGAGTGCCTTTTCAGCGTAACCCTCCTCGATACCGATACCTGCCATAACGCAGAAACCTTGCGGTTCGATATAAATCTGACCGTCTTGGTTTTCGTGTGAGCCGACTTTATTGCCGAATGCATCGTATGCACGCACGAACCATTCACCGTCCCAGCCGTCTGTCATAACAGCGTCGTACATCTTCTTACATTCAACTTTTGCAAAGTCGATTTCTTCTTCAAGTCCGGCCATTTTCATCAGAGATTGATAATCCTCGCCGACTGCAACGAACATACCTGCGATGAATACAGATTCAGCGACGCCGCTTTCGTAGTTTGCGGTGGTCTGGAAGGATTCACCCGGAGTTTTTGAGAAGCAGTTGAGATTTAAGCAGTCGTTCCAGTCTGCTCTGCCGATAAGCGGTAATCCGTGCGGGCCTAAGTTGTTGGTTACATGGTGGAATGAACGAACAAGGTGGTCTGACAGCGGTTTTGCAAGTTCGGGGTTGCAGTCGTATGCTACCATTTCATCGAGGATGGAAGTGTCGCCTGTTTCTTTGATGTATGCAGCAACACCGAAAATGAGCCACAGCGGATCGTCGTTGAAGCCTGAACCGATGTCGTTGTTACCCTTTTTGGTGAGCGGTTGATACTGATGGTATGCAGAACCGTCTTCAAGTTGAGTAGCGGCAATATCAAGTATTCTCTCGCGGGCAAGTTCGGGAATGATGTGAACGAAACCGAGCAGGTCCTGAGTTGAATCACGGAAGCCCATACCTCTGCCGATACCCGACTCGAAATAGGATGCTGAACGCGACATATGATATGTAACCGTGCATTGATACTGGTTCCAGGTGTTGACCATACGGTTGAGTTTTTCGTCGCAAGTGTTGGTGCTGTAATTTGAAAGCTGTGTTTCAAAATAGTCGTGAAGTTTGTTGAACGCATTGTCAAACTGTTCTTCGGTTGCAAAGTCAGCAAGCAACGCTTTAGCCTTTGTCTTGTTGATAACGCCGAGTGACTCCCATTTTTCGTCTTCTGCGTTTTCAATGTAACCCATTGTGAATACAAATGTTTTGCTTTCCCCCGGCTTTAATGAAACTTTTAAGCAATGTGATGCGATGGGTGACCAGCCTGATGCAACTGAATTTTGCGGTTTGCCTGAAAGCGGTACTTTCGGATCGCCGAAACCGTTGTACATACCGATGAATGTTTCTCTGTCAGTATCGAAACCGTCAATTTCTGCGTTTACACCGAACACTGCGTAGTGATTACGGCGTTCTCTGTATTCGGTTTTGTGGTAGATTGCACTGCCGTCAATCTCAACTTCACCGATTGAAAGGTTACGCTGGAAGTTTGTCATATCGTCAAAAGCATTCCATAAGCACCATTCTACAAACGAGAATACAGTAAAGTCTTTGTCGGTTTCGCTTTCGTTGGTTAAAGTGAGCTTGGTAACTTCAGCGGTGTAGCCGAGCGGGACGAGTACAGTCTGCTCTGCTTTAAGACCGTTTTTCTTACCTGTGATTTTGGTGTAGCCCAGACCGTGGCGACATTCGTAGAAGTCAGGTTCGGTCTTAACCGGCATCCAGCCCGGAGTCCAAAGGGTGCCGTTGTCGTTGATGTAATAATATTTACCGCCTGCGTCAGTCGGGACATTGTTGTAGCGGTAACGGGTAAGTCTGAGCATACGAGCGTCTTTATAGAAGCTGTAACCGCCTGAAGTATTGGAAACGAGCGAGAAAAAGTCCTCCTCTCCGAGATAGTTGATCCACGGATATGGAGTTTCGGGATTAGTGATTACATATTCCCGATTTCTGTCATCAAAATAGCCGTATTTCATATTAAAATTCCTTTCTGAAAAAGTTTACACAGTAATCATAACATATTGTATATATTTTTGCAAGCATTTTATGTATAAATAGAATAAAAAAACCACCATTTTAATAGATTTAATTATAAAATATTAAAAAGGCGGGATTATTATGTTTTTTGTTCTCGAACACAAGGATTATCACGGCAGGAACCCCATTAAAAAAGTGTGGTATACGCTGTTTCCACTCTCGATTAAAGACGAATTTGTCAAAAACGACCTTGCGCATTACGGCATTTTTACTTTGCATACCGTAGACGGTCGGTTGAATGTTCAAAAAGTCAACCGTAAATTAAAGGCGTGGCAGAGCAGATTACTGTTGCCTGACACGCTCAAAGGCAGAGGGATTGACGGGTTTTCGTCGGACGGTTTTGTAAAGACAGCACTTTTTAACACAGCGTCGTATATATTATCAAAGGTTGATGATAAACGAGCGCTGACTGTTTGTGTGGTAGACAGAAACGGCGAGTATGCGCACCGTGCGGGTGAGTTGTTCAGGTGTGCGGGCAGTGTTGTGGTATTCACAGAGCAACCGCAGAAGTACCGTCTTTTGTCGGATGAAATGCGTTCTCGGTTCGGTGCGGATTTTGTTGTTCGTGACCGCGAACAGACGAGTGCTGACCTCGATTTTATTATCTCGCCTGATGAAATACCGCCGTGTATGTACATCAAAAACGAGCGGTTTGAGTTGGACGAAAAGGTGTTGAGGATCGCCTCGGGGTTTTCAAGGTTGTTGCCCGATGGGATAAGCGAGGCGGATTTTGCGGCGGCTATAGCGTTGTTTGAGCGACAGTCCCGGTTTACCAATTTAAAATCAGAAACGCTCAGGTGCGGTAACAGCACGGTGTTTGTTAATGATTTGTGCCCCGAAAAACCACAGGCTCGGTGAATAAGTAAGGTGTCGGCGATGGATTTAAAAATTACGCACCCCATTCGCTCGATAGAGCGAAGCGAACGCCCCCCCGGCCGAGCCGGAGTCAATTATCCCGTATTGAAC
>JAXJSX010000163.1:0-1532 GCA_036309925.1 Acutalibacteraceae bacterium
AAACACCTGCCCTGCTATATCTTCGTTTGAATTTGTACCGATTTTTTCACCGCCGATTTCGCTCGACGAACATCCGACAACAAGCACCTGCCCCTCTTTAAGATTTGCCTTTTCGATTACTTCAGCAGCGGCAGATTTTGCGATATTATATAGATTGTCCATAAAAATTCCTTTCATCAAAAAAGGGCAGGTGAATCCTGCCCCCGATTTATTAGATACTGATTTCGTTTGCGACATCGTAAAGATTTTTGTCAACGGTTTTTGTCATTTGAAGTGCTTCGTAGATGTCGTAGTCAACGATTTCGTTGTTTTTGAGTGCGACAACACGGTTGCCGATACCCTGTGAAAGCAGTTCAACAGCCTTATGGCCCATATAACTTGCATTTACTCTGTCACGAGTAGTCGGATTACCGCCACGCTGAACGTGACCGAGGACTGTCGCACGTGATTCAATGCCTGTGATTTCCTGAATTTTCTTTGTGAGTTCTTCAACGTGACCTACGCCTTCAGCGACAACGATAATGAAGTGCTTTTTACCCGATTTCTGTGTTTTTCTCATTTTTGCAATGATAGAATCTAAATCGTAGTTGATTTCAGGAATGAGAATCGCAGTCGCGCCTACTGAAATGCCTGTTTCAAGTGCGAGATAACCTGCGTGTCTGCCCATAACTTCAACGACTGAACAACGCTCGTGCGATTGTGAAGTGTCACGGAGTTTGTCAATCATTTCCATTGCGGTATTCATTGCGGTATCGAAGCCGATTGTATAATCGGTGCAGGCAATATCGTTGTCGATAGTGCCGGGGATACCGATGCAAGGAATTCCGTTAAGTGATAAGTCACGCGCGCCGCGGTATGAGCCGTCGCCGCCGATTACAACGCAACCGTCAATGCCGTATTTTTTGCAGGTAGCGAGTGCCTTTTGCATACCTTCTTCGGTTTTAAATTCAGGGCTGCGTGCTGTATATAACACAGTGCCGCCACGGTGGATGATGTCAGAAACAGAACGCAAGTCCATTTCAAATACATCGTCATAAATAAGACCGTTATATCCTCTGCGGATACCGATAACTTTAATATTTTTAGCAAGTGCTGCACGGACAACCGCTCTGACTGCCGCGTTCATACCCGGAGCATCGCCGCCCGATGTAAGCACACCGATTGTTTTAATCTCCATTTAAAGCATCCCCTTTTATACGGTAAATATAATAAAAATTTTCTTCATCAAAATTATTATAACACACTTTTCTCAAAATGCAACATTTTTTTCTTTTTCAGACGCGAAATTTTCACTGATTAGAATTTTAGCTTAGCCTTCGGCCTCGCGCTCTGGTTTGATGTTATTGTAGTTTTTTGATTGTGCAAATTTTAGTTAAGCGTTGGGGTTTGATGTTATTGAAGTTTTTGGATTGTACGTTACTTATTTTATTTTTTCAACAAGCAATAATGTAGCGATTAGGCTAAAGTAATCACCCCATTCGCTCGATAGAGCGAAGCGAACGCCCCCTAAAGGGGGGCTGGGGGCGTTCGCC
>JAXJSX010000164.1:0-9972 GCA_036309925.1 Acutalibacteraceae bacterium
CAAAGTAGTTGCAAAAGATGCTTCCGGCACTACAAAGACTTTGGTTAACAATGCTTTCACAGTTAAAGCAACCACCAAACTCGAAACATTCAAGTCAAACGCTTTGGCTAACTGGGTAAAACCGGTAAGAGCAACTTGTTTAACTGTACCGGGCACAGGCCGTGCATTCGGTGCAAGCAGATCAAGCGGTACAAGAGCACACGCTGGTATCGACTACTATGTTCGTGGCGGTAGCGGCACTCCGGTTTACGCTATGCAGTCCGGTAAAGTTATCGAATATATTGCAAACTTCTACTATGGCACATCATGTGTTGCAATTCAACACGCTGACGGTAGTATCGCAAGATATGCAGAAATTTCAACTTCATTAGGTGTAGGCAAAACAGTAACTAAAGGTCAACAGATTGGTAAAATCGTTGCTAACACCTTAGACGGTGGTACAATGCTTCACCTTGAACTCTATTTAGGTACTGCTTCGGGTAGCTTAACTAACAGAACAAATAAAACATATGATTATGCATCAGGTACTAAGTACCAAAGACGTCGTGACTTGGTAAATCCCGAATTCTTGTTGCAAATCACCAGAACCAAATAATCGCACTTGTTATCAAGTGGTATAATGATGGCAGACACACAAGTGTCTGCCATCAATTTTAAGGAATTAGATTATACATAGAAAACTGTCGGTTCAATCTGTAAATTGAACCGACAGTTTAACTTTTTAACCTAATCTTTAATTCTTTCTTTAATAAAATCCGCCACATCTTCAGGTGCAATTTCAAGGGAATACGAAAGTTCGTCATCCACCATTTTTTTAGCAAGTCTGAGCATTCTCTCGTCTGCTGAATGAAGTTTGTTACCTCTTTTTTGGCGGGATTTCTGCAAAGTAATCAGCGACTTTACAACGCGCACCGCATCAGCACTGTTGTTCGATTTGAGCATAGCAGATAACTGCTCTCTACGGCTTTCATCACCGTCGAACTCCAAAGTTTCCTCTTTTAAAACGCTTTCAACAATCGCCAAAGCGTCATCACGTGATAATGTAGTGCGAACCTTTTCGTCAACAGAAAAACTGCTCGGCATATACATTTTATTTCCGCTGTCACGCAGAGCCTCAAATTCGTAATATTCAGACATCCCGAGGGCAGTCTTCTTTTTTACAGTTCCGTTGTATCTGCAAACGCCATTGGTGCCGTAGACTACAACATCCCCGATGTTTATCATTTTCTCACTTCCATTGGTTATATATTATAAATATTATAGCACTTTTTAGTGAAAAATGACATAGGCAATTTGCACAAATTTAAAAAAAGAGGCGGTTTTTTGTAAAACCGCCGCCTGTTTTTTGTTATGAAATGCTTTCACCGAGTGTGATTTGAGCGTTATAAAGTTTGCCGTTTCTGTAAATTTGCAGAGTGATCGTATCGCCGGGATTATGCTTTAGTCTTTCAGCATTATACTCGCTGTAATTTGATACAGCAACACCATCAACCTGTGTGATGATGTCATACGGCTCAATGCCGATTTGGTCTGCGGGCGAGCCTGAAACAACACTCTCAACTACCGCACCTGCAGGGTATCCCATTGACTTTAAACTGTCGCTGTCGTATTCAGTGCTGATTTTCACACCGATATATGCACGCTTGACATCTTTATTTGAGAGTATATCGTCACAAAGTTCCTTAACAAAGTTTGAGGGGATTGCAAATCCCATACCTTCGAAACCGTCGCCGCCGATTTTCGATGAATTAACACCGATAAGCTGTCCGGACGAATTTACAAGCGCACCGCCTGAGTTACCCGGATTTATCGCTGCATCAGTTTGAATGAGCGCCATTTCTTCAATGCCTTCAAGTTTCAAAGTACGGTTTAATCCGCTGACAATACCGCAACTTACCGAACCCATATATTGCAGACCGCCCGGATTTCCTATCGCAATCGCAGTCTGTCCGATTTCGAGTTTAGACGAATCGCCTATTTCAATAGCAGAAAGACCGGTGCGGTCAATCTTGATTACCGCTAAATCCGACTCGCTGTAATAGCCTATAACTGATGCAGGAATTGCAGTTTCGGGATCTTCAGGTAAAAATACTTGAATTGACGATCCACCCGAACTTGCTTCAACCGCAGTAGAAATAACATGGTAGTTTGTGATGATGTATCCGTCCTGCGAGTAAATGATACCCGAACCTTCACCTGCCTGCTCTTGCACCTGCCCCCAGAATGTATATGACTGCGCACTTGCACGAATACCTACAACGCATGGACTTGCCTTCTGCGCGACCGCTGTGATTAGTTCTTCGGTTTCTTTATTAGAAACATTTATAATCGTCTTGTTTTCGGTTGCAGCTGAGTTTTCGTTAGTACTTTCCGCGATGTATGTCGGGGTTAAACTGTCATTTAAAAGGAAGATTGCGCCTGCGGATACCACACCACCGAGAATGGAGCATATCACGCAACACGCAATTACCGCAGACAAAGGAAATTTTGCCCGATTTTTAGTCCTTTTGGGTTTCGGAGCAAAATCCGCTGTCCTCGCATATGCACTGTAACTTGAAGTTTGCGGTTTTTCAGGAGGCTGATAATATCCGTTATCTGTTCCACGATTGTGCAGTTCCTCACGATTGTATGAATAACCGCCATTGGCGGTATCGTCGTTATTTTGACTGTTAAAAGGATTATAATTATCACTCATAAAATCGTTCCTTTCGATTTTTTCTAACATAATTATATTATATAATTGTTTCACATTCTATGAAAAATTGTAAATAATTCGTAAACCTTAGCAGTATTTTATGACAGAACAATAAATATCTATTTTTGAATTTCTTATGTTACGAATTGTAAAAACAACATCAATTACAAAAACAATAAGCAGTAACGATGAGAGTGAAATCGGGAAATTCATCGCAATGTATTGAGTAGGCTCAATTAAATATAATACAAAAACTGCTACGAGTGCATACCACATAATAAAAAATTCAAGGCAGATCTGCCCGTTTTTGTGGTATCTGCAATTTGAATAGTCCCATAGGATGATGTGAAACGCGCGAACACAAATCATACCGTAAATATATTCAATCACTACTGCAAACAGAGTACCGAGTATTATCGCAGGGAACACTCCGAAAGAGCGGTATATTAAATAAATCGCAAGGCCGCCCAAACCGTAAACAGGGCACAAGGGCGAGAGTATCATAGTCCGGCGGTCATTGAATTTTCGTGTTGTGACGAGTGAAAATGCCGTTTCTGCCACAAGCCCGAATGCCGCACATAAATAAAACATCATAAAGTAAAACATACATACCTCTTTTCAAGTTCATTTTATCGAGATTATTGCATATTATTCATTGAAAAGAGGGAGATTTATGAGATATTTAACTTTAAAAAAATCAACGCTTGTGAAAATCGCAATCGCCTTTTGCACAGCTGTTGCGGTATTAGCGATTGCTATCACAGTGCCCGCTGTTGAAACAGTATCGGGCAAAACTAAAAAACTGCCGATCTATTGCACTCAAAAAGACGAAAAAACAGCATCACTTTCATTTGATGCTGCGTGGGGCAATGAGGATACCCAAAAACTTATTGATATACTCGCAAAGTATAATGTAAAAGCTACATTTTTTGTTGTCGGTGAGTGGGTGGATAAATACCCTGAGTCTGTAAAAGCGTTGTCAGACGCAGGTCACGAAATAATGAACCATTCCAACACTCACCCGCATATGCCGCAACTGTCGCGTGATGATATGATAAAAGAATTGTCAAGCTGTAATGACAAAATCGAGAAAATCACAGGCACCCGCCCCGTATTATTCCGCGCACCCTACGGTGACTACGATAACACTATGCTCGATACTGTCACCTCCCTTGGTATGTACACAATACAATGGGATGTTGACAGTCTTGACTGGAAGGATTATTCGGCAGATGCGATAACGCAGAGGGTTACAACACGAGTCAAAGAAGGTTCGATTGTGTTGTTCCACAATGCCGCAAAGAACACTCCTCAGGCGCTCCCGCAAATTATCGAAAAATTACAGGCAGACGGGTATAATTTAGTCCCGATTTCAAAACTGATTTACAAAGATAATTACACTATAAATCACGAGGGCAGACAAATCCCCCAAACCGAAACCAAAACCGATATAAATTAAGAAACGGAACCGCAAGTGCGGTTCTGTTTTTGCTATAAAAGCATTTGAAAATATTGTTTTACACAAACGTCTCAAAAGTAAAGCCAATTTTTTGTATACAATACCTTTGTACGGGGTAAGTTACTTTAGAGGTGAACATATGCTTGCAATGATTTTAAGAACGGCGATTTTATATTTATCAGTCGTGGTTTTTATGCGGATAATGGGTAAACGTCAAGTCGGCGAACTGCAACCCGGCGAGTTGTGTGTTACAATCTTGATTTCAGAACTTGCATCAATCCCGATTGATAATCTCGACCGCCCGATAATATCCGGCTTAATACCGATTTGCGTGCTTGTTATTTGTGAAGTCACAATGTCTTGTCTATCACTAAAAGTGCCGTTTTTGCGTCGCCTTGCCTCAGGCAAACCCGCAATCGTCATAAACCAAGGTAAAGTAGACCAGTTGACGCTGAAAAAACTGCGAATGAGTGTTGATGATTTAATCGAGGGATTGCGGCAAAACGGCATTTTTGATCTTGAAAGTGTCAACTATGCGATTATGGAAACTAACGGCAAACTGTCGGTTTTACCGTTTGATGAATGTTCACCCGTCACCAAATCAGACTTAAATATTGCCCCGCAAAACACCGGCGTACCGATAACGGTCATCAGCGACGGTAGATTGCAAATGAACGCAATCAAATCAAGACAAATCAACTTAAATAAAATCGAGGCGGAACTTAAAAGACAAAAACTAAAAAAAGAAGATGTGTTCATTATGCAAATAAATGACGGGGGCGAGTTTCATATAGTCAGAAAAGGCGGTGCGAAATGAAACGAATGTATATAGCATTGGCTTTGGTGATACTGCTTTTAACGCTGTATTTCGCACAGTGCAAAATAGTCAGTAACACCGTTAGCAGTTTGAAACGGAATATGACGCAGTCAGTCGAACTTTTAAATTCGGGAGCATACGATTTGTCTGCACAGAAGGCGAAAATTGCAGGCGACGATTTTGAAAACAATGTGAAGGCACTGAAAATCTTTGTTGATGAGGACAAGTTAGAATCTGTTAAAGTGAGCATCAGCAGATTTGCTGAGTTTGCAAAGCATCATTCAAAAACGGACGCTAACGCCGAGTATCAAAACTATATTATCGCACTCGAACAAATCAGCGAAAACGCAACACTTTTGGGGGAACTATGCAAACGGTTGTAATATCGGTAAAAAATGACGGTGATACCGCATCCAAACTTCGCACACAAATAAATAAGCAGAATTCTGAAATTTTGCTTTATTTGAACCCGAAAAACGCAATTTTTAAGGATAACATCATCCTTTTAGCACTCGGCGGAGATATTAAGAGTGATATACTAAACAGCACTACCGTTGCAGTTGCAATAAGCGAAGACACCGATACGCTTTGCGAACTTGAACGATTGAAACTGCCTGTGGTTACTTGCGGACTGTCTTTGCGTGACACTTTAAGTGTTTCAAGCGCAGGCGACAATGCTTATTCGATCAGCCTGCAACGCAGAATAAAAAGGTCAGACGGCAGTTATATCGAGCCGTGTGAAATTGTGATTAAAAACACCGATTTTTCACCGCATACCGCCGCAGTTTTCGCCGCTGTGATGTTGCTTGCAGGCGAAAGTCAAAGCGTTTATGATTTGCATATATAACAAAGAACGGGCAGATGCCCGTTCCTTTACTCTAAATACTTATCCGCTTGCTTATGCCACATCTGTGCATATTTGCCGCCTGCGGATAACAACTCCTCGTGTGTGCCTTCCTCGCAAATTCTGCCGTTTTCGAGCATAATTATTCGGTCGGCAAGACGGGTGGTAGACAGTCTGTGCGATATAAATATCACTGTGCTGTCCTTCGCCGCCTGAGTCATATATCGGTTGAATTTATATTCGGCAATCGGGTCAAGTGCACTCGATGGTTCATCAAGAATAATCAACCCTGAATTTTTGTAAAACGCTCGTGCAATCGCAATTTTCTGGCTTTCACCGCCCGATAAATTCACACCGTCGTCGTCAAATTCCTTTGTAAGTTCAGTATGAATGCCGTGCTTTAAGGTGCCAAGCCTATCGTCAAAACCGCTGTGACTTAGTGCAGACAATACCTTGCCGTCATTTTTATCGTCGGGCAGTCCCATAACGACATTCTCCCGAACACTCGCCGCATATAAATTGAAATCCTGGAATATAACGCCGATGTTATGGCGGTACTGTTCAACATTGTAATCTTTAATATTAACGCCGTCCATAAGAATTTCGCCGTCTGTGGCATCATATAGCCGCATAATCAGTTTGATAAGCGTGGTTTTGCCCGCGCCGTTATACCCGACAAGCGCTATCTTCTCTTTTGGATTAAGTTTCATTGATACATTGTGGATTACATCACCGTCATTATCCGTATATCTGAATGATACATTGTTTAGTTCCAAAGAACAGGGTGCATTTTTGGTAGGAAGATTTTTTCCCGACACGATTTCCGGTTCCCTTTTGAGAAATTCCTGCACCTTTTCAACATATAAGCAGTTTTCTGCAGACGACGCAATGTTTGTTATAATGGATGTGAACGAACCGCGCAAACGGTACGCAGAATTTATCATAACAACAACGGTTGCGTAACTGATGATGCCAAGCACACTTGCTTGATACGCAAGTATCAGCACAAGCGCCATATCAAGCAAAACTGTCTGTATCACTTGACCGCTTATCCCAACCGACAAAATCTTTTTATTGTGATATTTTCGGTTGTCAACAAGGCCGTCAAACGACTTATCATAATCCTTTAAAGCCTGATTCTTTATAGCGGGATTGAGTCTGATTTCCTTTGCGTAATCCTGCAAATAAAACAACCGCTTGATATAATCGCCTCTGCGGTAATATTTATTTGATGTTACAAATCGACTGTAATAATACTTGTTCCTTTTAAGCACTAAAATCAAATGTATCACAGCCGATGCTAAAATCAGTAGTAGCGCTGTGACGTTCTGCATCGCGAAATATACACCGGTTGTAATGAAAATCGCGAGTGAATAGGAAATAACATCAATCAGTGAAAATGCACGGTTGATAAGGTCGCCGGTCTTCTCTGCGGTCATCACAAAGTCGTTGTAATATTTCGGGTCGTCAAACTGCTTTAAATCGACCTCTTTGGCTTTTGCAAACACCATATTTTTAAACTTCGTCTGCGCCTTTAACTTGGCTTTCGGCAATAACCATTGCACCATAATTCCGCCGAGCACAGATGTGACTGCGAGTAAAAGAAAAATAAAAATGATGGGTATCATTGCATCATAAAACGACTTTTTATATTCAATACATTCAAGCACTGTCTGTATCAGCCAGGTGTGTTCTAAAAAGACAAGCACTTGTACACGGAATTGCTCAAAAGCGTACAGTGACACCGACAATGGACTTGCCGAAAACACCGTTTTAATCAAATACCAGTTATCTTTTATAAGCCTGCCGATTGATACTGACGGTGACTTTTCGATTTTAATATTCTGCTCATTCATCTTAAATCACCTCCTCGTTGTCGGTCTGCGCAAGGTAACTTTTCGCTTGATGACGGAACATATTCGCATATTTACCGTTTTTCTGTATAAGTTGACTGTGCGTGCCGTGTTCGATGATTTTGCCTTGCTCCATCATAAAAATTTCATCTGCTGCCTTGACAGACGATAGTCTGTGCGAAATGAAAATCATCGTTTTATTCCGTGTTTCCGCCATTATTGTCTGAAACAGGTCGTATTCTGCAATCGGATCGAGGGCGCTCGACGGCTCGTCAAATACCATACATTCGCCGTTTTGTGCAAGTGCACGCGCAACCGCTAATTTCTGATACTGACCGCCTGAAAATACTGCTCCTTCATCGTCAAACTCTCTTGTCATAATCGTATCAAGTCCGTTTTTGAGTGATGACACCTTATCTTTGAGTCCCACCTTGTCAATTACAGACAGTGCTGTATCCCGTTCGTTTTCAATTTCAGTTCCCATTGTGATGTTGTCGAGCAAGCTCATCGCAATCACTTGATAATCCTGAAATGCCGCCGAAAACATCTTGCGGTACGATTTTAAATTAAACTCGCGGATGTTGACGCCGTTTAGCAATATCTCACCCGAATCCGCATCATAAAGTCGGAACAAAAGTTTAATCAGCGTGGTTTTACCTGCACCGTTATGCCCGACAAACGCTGCTGATGTGCCGTTTGTGAGTTTAAACGACATATTTTTAATTGTCGGACTTTCTTCGCCCGCATATGTAAATGTAACATTGCGAAATTCGATTGACTCAATTTTTGCAGGAGCATAAATGCCGTCTTTGTCTTCGGGAATTTTTTCTTCATAACTTAAAAATTCACGTGCGTTTTGAATATATAGTCCCTCACTATGAACAGCCATAATTGCATTGAAAGCGTCGATCAATCCCCAAGCAGCAGATGTCATAACGCTTGTCATAATCGTCATTTCAGCAAGGCTTATCGTACCGCTTACAAGCGAACGGTATGCGCAGTAGAGAAGTATACCCTCGAAAATAAATGTACAAGTAAACATCCACTTCGCCCAATGATAGAATGTCGCGGATTTCGCATATTTATCGTGTGTTTTGCAGATTTCATCAACCGCCTGCATATGCTTGCTTTGCATAAGCGGATAGATGTCGGAAATTCTCATTTCTTTTGAAAACTGTTGTAGGTGCAACACACGCATTGCATAACCAATGATACGGTTATGACGGGTGTTTTCCTTATACTTTTTCTGGTCAATATCATTGATAAGCTTACCGAAAACAAAGTTGCCGATAAGCGGGAAAATCAGAAAAAGCGCAACACCGTAATCAATCGTAATCATAACGACAAGAAGCACGACAACCCTTAAAATCTGACCTAATGCCGTGAGTGTTTGGCTGTAAACATTCATAATGCGTTCGGGAGTGCGGTCAAGTGCGCGGGTGTATTTATTATAAAATGCAGAGTCTTCATAGCAGGACAGTTCAACATTACCCGCCTTTTTGAAGATTTTTGTGTTAAAATACTGAATAAACCTGTGATTTACAATATCGTGAGCGTAATTGTAAAATATCCACTCTAAACAGTAAGTGATCAGTGCAATACTGACAAAGCCGACAACCAACACCGCAATATCAAAAAACGGCTTGTGCTGCTCGATTGCTTCAACCAGCATTTTCATGTAGTATGTCGATTCAAAAGCGTAAATCATTTGCGATATAAATTCTAACAGTATAAACGCAATCGCAAAACGCTTGTCAAATCGCCATATTTCTTTGACCGAGAAAGCGCAATTTTTAATAACCTGAGAAGTCGTTATTTCCTTTTGCTTTTTCTCTTTTTTGACTTTTCCTTTGATAAAAATTCCTCCTTTTCGGTCCTTTTGTGTATCAGGTTAACGACTCCCAATACAATATTTGAATTCCCTTGAGGCCTCTAAAAAGGGAAAACAAAACAAAAAAAGCACCTTCGGCAAAACGCCGAAAGTGCAAGCATAGAAAACAAATTTCTATACAAGACAATAAATTACAGTACGGCGCTTTACTACGAAAATTGTTGAAAGATAATGTTTAATTGTCATATTTAGCACCGCCTTTCTTGTAAAATGTTACTAAAGTATACCACAATAATTTTGAAATGTCAAGCAATTTTTCAAATTCATATTTTTGCTGCAACTATCCCCGACAAGCAGGCGTTTTGTAGGTTTGTCAATGATGCGTTACACATTTTTTAGAAAACCTCGCCGAAATTGACAAAAGCATTAATGTAATCGGCAGGAGCTTTCCAATTCAAAGGACGCATGGGGAA
>JAXJSX010000165.1:0-12029 GCA_036309925.1 Acutalibacteraceae bacterium
ATATTATACAATAGACACAGAGAAAACGCAAGGAGTATTAAATTTATGCAAGAAGATTACACCCCGGACATTATTACATTGTCAGACGAAAACGGAGAAGAGTTTTCACTTGAAGTGCTAGATGCGATTGATTTTGAAGATTCTCATTATCTCGCGCTTGTGCCTGTGTCAGACGGCGAAAACACTATTGAAGATGACGGTACCGTTGTTATTTTAAAAGAAGTTGTTGACGGTGACGAATTTTATTACGAGGAAATCGAAAACGACGAAGAATACGAAGAAGTCAGTGAGATTTTCACTGAAAGACTTGAGGAATTTTTTGAAGTAGACCGTAAATAATTACACCCTGCCCTGTGCGTGTATCACATCGCTCATATAACCCTACACTTTTATAAAAGGGAGCTTTGCTCCGACGGCGGGTCCTGCAGGCCTCCCCGATTTATCGGGATGTTGGAAGCGCAAAACCGTTGGGCTGGCACCCACCTGTCAGATTTGCAGGTTATAAACCTTGCGGTGTTTTACGGCAGGGCGGGACATAAATTTTCATTAAAAATGCACTCTCACGAGTGCATTTTTTATTTTAACTTTTTAACTGTTGGGGAATCTAAAACATTGCCCTGTCTGTCGTAGCGAGAGCCGTGGCACGGACATTCATACGCACCCTCTTTACCGTTGTACTTTAATTTGCAACCGAGATGGGTACATCTTTTTTCAGCAAAGCCCACAAAATTTTTGGCGGTATTTAATACATTGACAAACAGTTGCGGTTTCAAAATACTGCGTGTCGGAGAGTAGATTTCGCTGTAATCGTTTTGTTTGCCCTCAATCAAATCCGCAATAATATCAGAGCCGGTCATTGCAGTAGTAAATCCCCATTTATTGCCCCCGGTGATAACAAATCTGCCGTTATCTTTTTTGGAGTATTTACCGATATACGCAACTTTGTCGAGCGTGATACAGTCTTGCGCCGCAAACTTTGTGACTACCTTTGCAGACGGATAATTCTCACTTATAAATGTTCGCACCGCTTTGTATCCGCCGGATTTAGCACCCGTTTTTCGTCCGCCTCCTGCGACAATCATCATATTTTTATAGTGACGCAAAGAAAATCCGTTTTCATCTGCATCCCTGTACATACCGCTTATGACCGGCACATTCTCGATAGCATATGCGTATGACCGGCTTTGATACATTTTAGCAAAATAAAGTCCCTCTTTATCAATAAACGGGAAATGGGTTGCAAAGATGATGTTTTCAGCGGTAATCTTACATCCATTGTCGGTGTAGGCAGTTTTGTCGTGAACATCGGTTACCATTGTTTTTGTGTAGATTTTTAAATCTTTTGCAAGGGTGTACATTAACTCCAATGGGTTAATTTGTGCTTGATTTTTAAAGCATAACGCACCTTTAATTTTAAAAGGCAACGGTAAATCGTTCACAAGCGGTGCATCAAAGCCAATCGAATTTAATACATTATGTTCTTTTTCGATTTTTTCGGTGTTTTCGATTGCGTACAAAAACGAATCGTCAATATCTATTTTTACGCCGAGTTTACGACACAGTTGAATATAATCCTCTACCGCTTTCAAATTAGCACGCAAATACATACTTGCGTACTCTTTGCCGAATGTGTTAAACAAGTTTTCATAAATCAGTCCGTGTTGGGCGTTTATTTTTGCAGTCGAACAAGCGGTATTTCCCGAACAAATTTCATCTTTTTCTGCGATAATGCAGTCAATTCCCCGCTGTTTTAGTTTATACGCACATAAAACACCGCAAAGTCCGCCGCCGATTATCAAAACATCGGTTTTAATATCTCTATTCAGCGAATTTTCAGACGGCGGAGTTTTATCAATACTCCATATACTTTCCATACAATGCACCTCAAGATTATGGTGCGCAAACAGAGGAATTTTATACTATAATTTCAATGTTTTAAGATACTGCTTTTGCTGTGGTGTGATACGGTAACTTTCAACTGCTTTTTGTATTGCTTTATTGTGTGTCCATTTGTCTAATTTTTGATTTTCTATATATTGCACAGCATCGTCGTACTGCTTTGCGAGAGCGGTTGCAAAATACCAAGCAACTCCCATTTTTACATAGTATTCATCAGACTTGACACTGCTGATTAAATCAAGGTATTCTATTGAAAAATCATCATCTAAAAGTGTCGCATAAAGCAGAGGATGCCAAATCGAACGGTATAAGTATCATTTGATTTTATCCACTCTTTTGTGATATTAAGTAACTTTTCTTTATGCTTCTTAAAAATCTTCGGACTCATACTGTCGCAAGTCGCCCAATTATCTACATACGGTAAAAATTTATTTAAATAATCAATCGCTTTGTCAAAGTCGCTGATTTTCTCAATTAAAAAGGCGTGCAAGTTGTTTTCTTCGTAATATTTATGCGGTAATGAATTTAGAAAATCATCATAATCTCCTGCTTTAAAAAGTTCGTTTGCAAAGCAACGCAACTGCGGTGTGCGTATACCGATTATGGTGTTGCCATTCACATTTGGCACCAATTTTGACTGAAACTGTTTATACTTCGCATCTTGCATTGAGTAAAGTCTTTGTAAGATTTCCTTGTTTGTCATAAAATCACCCAAAAACAGTATAGCATATTTAAAGAAAATTGCAATAAACATACTTGAAAATGTGATTTTTTTATTATATAATATAGGTAAATAACGAAAGGAAGATGCATGTGTTATTTAAAAGAATTTTATTAGGGATTATGGCGACAAGCGTAATTTTCTCATGCGCCGCTTGTAAGGACAAGCCCGAAGACACAGAAACCGCAACTGATATTACAACAACGGTTTCGCAGGCAACAACAACGACTGCAGAAACTACAACCGTAGCAGAGGAAACTACTACCGTTTCCGCTGAAACTACTACAGTTACAAATTCGCAAAGTTCGTCTGACTCGCTTGTAAAACTCCCCGATATTAAGGCTGATTCAAAAATTTATGACGCGCCCACTGATTCAAAACGACCGAGTGACAGTTTTATTTCATCAGTTAAAGGCTACACTTTAAAAATCAAGCATCCGTGGAATTTCGGCGGCACTAACGCCACAGGCGGTACATCGCTGACAAGCAACCGTAAAGCCGCAAATTATGTTGAACAGAAATACGGTGTGACTATTGAAGAAATCGGTGTGTTCCAGGATTATAACAAACTTTTGCAGGGCGAAATCGCCGCTAACAAGTTTGAATATCAGATGTATGAGGTTCAAAGTTTCAACTTCTCATCTTATGTAAAAAACAACTATATGAAAAATCTGCGTTCCGCCCAAAACATCGCAGCGGTATCGTTTACAGAGTCGTGGTATGATTATAACTGCACACAGCTTGCGGCTATTGGAGGCGGTCAGTACGGTTGGACTTCGTTTGATGCAGATTACACCTTGCCGACAGGTATTCTCTACAACAAAAAACTCTTGAAGCAAGCAAATCTTGAAGATCCGATCACACTCGCGCGTAAAGGTCAGTGGACTTGGAGCAAACTTGAAGAGTATGCGCTCAAGCTCAATACTTCATCTATTGACGGATTCCGTTTAGGTGCGAAAGATGCCGCGATCCTTTACAGTTCGCTTATGTCATCAAGCGGTACAAACCTTGTAACATTGCAAACAGGTAAATCACCGAAATCCAATGTTACAACTCAGGCAGGTCAAGATGCTTTGGCACAAATCGAAACCTGGGTTAAGAAAAATGTTATCACCTTCAACCAAGACGAAGTTTGGGACGCTAACAAGGAAAAATTTGCCGAAGGTAAAGCGGGTATGGTACTCGCATCAAACGACACCTTGAACAGTTGTACAGGTTCAGGACTTAAGGACAGCGTTGGTATCGTTCCGTTCCCCACAAAAGTCGCAAGTACAGAATATAAAGATGTACTTCACCTTGTATTTATGTCATTTATTCCGAGCTATTATAATGATGATAACGAGGTTGCAAAGATGCTGTTTGTGCGTGACGAACAGTTGCAACAACTTTATCGCTACCGCGAAACATTGTTTGCAGACTTATACAGCAACTACAATTTAACATCCGACTCGCTTGCTATGGCGTATATGATCAAATACGGCACAACAGATCCTTCAGGTGTGAAATACACTAAATATGTAGGTGCTGAAAATATGCTTGATCCCGACGGCTCGGATGTAGACGGCGTACCCAATCTCACAAAAATCATCCACCCTGTATTATCGGGCGGTTCGGCATCAAAGGCAATTTCGGGCTATGCTGATACTCTGCAAAAGAAATATGATAGTTTCTGGGGCAGCAGAGTGTTCACAGGTAATTACAGTTATAATAAGTAAAGTTGAAGCCTCCCGTTTGGGAGGCTTTCATATTACCTTTATTAAATTGAGTTGTTTATCAACCAGCAAAACATTTGCGACCTTACCGGCTGTGAGTGAACCGACTTTGTCGTAAATTCCGATTACTTTTGCAGGAGTTGCAGTAGCAGCGATAATCGCATCTTCAAGCGGAACGCCGAAACTCACCGCCGTTTTCATACAATTATATAAATTAGTAACCGAACCCGCAATCGTACCGTCCTTGAGCGTTGCCAGATTGCCGTGCACCGTGACAGCCTGTCCGCCTAAATCGTACTCACCGTCGGAAAGTCCCGTAGCTCGCATAGAGTCGCTAATCAGCGCCACTCTACCACGAAACAACTTAAATGTAGTACGCACCGTGCTTTCATCGGTATGTACACCGTCGCTGATAAGTTCGACTGTTGTGTCAGTATTGTCTGCCGCAGCACCGATAAGTCCGCTGTTTCTGTGGGAATATGTCATTGCATTGAATAAGTGAGTTATGTGGCGAGCACCGTTTTGCAATGCTTCTTTGGCTGTATTATAATCCGTTGATGTATGGCCCAGTGAGATTGTAACATCGTCCTTTAGCGCTGATATAAAGTTGTCTGCACCCGCAATGTTTGGTGCGATGGTTATGAGTTTTATATTGCCATACACCTCTTTTAATTGCTCAAAGATGCTTATATCGGGCGGTATGATGTATTTTTCATCGTGTGCGCCTTTTTTTACAGCATCTAAAAACGGTCCTTCCAAATTCACGCCCGCAAGAGTGTCGTCCTTAACATTGCAAGCAGTGGTTAGGATTTTCTTTAGAGCGTCAACAGGCAGACTCATCGTAGTCGGGCAATAGGATGTAATTCCGTTTTCACGCTGATATTCCAAAATCTTTGACAATCCAAGACTATTTGCATCCGAAAAATCAAATCCGCAAGCACCGTGAGAGTGAATGTCAACAAGTCCGGGAATGACATATAAATCGGTAGCGTCAACTACGGTGCTGTCGGTGGTCTCGTTTGAAATAATGCCGTTTTCAATGTATAAATCTTTATTTGTGAATGTTCCATCCTCGCTGAAAACAAGGCCGTTTTTAATAATCATTTCACCACTTCCTTTATAAATAATTTTAATGTAAATATAATTTTTTGTCAAGAAAATTTATCACAAACCCTTGACAAACGAATATTATAGTGATATAACATACTCGAATTTAATAAAGTAAACCGTTGAAGCGGATATAACGGCAATGATGCCTTCACAGAGAGCCCGTGGTGCTGAGAGTCGGGTAAGAAACAAGTTGTCAAATGGACCGCTGAGGGCGCAGTCAAATGTGATTTCCACAGAGTATTCTGCGACGCTGTAGGCAGGCGTAATTTGCCGGGGATATGTTGGTATCCTGCTCAAGTGCATAAGGTTTAGCCTTATGGATCAAGGTGGCACCGCGGATAGTTTGATATTCGTCCTTGACAGAATTGTTTTCTGTCAAGGATTTTGTTTTTTACTTCTTTGACAGAAAGTCGAAGGAGTATTTTTAATTGGAGGTTATCTTATGAAAATTTCACCAAGTTTATCTGATGTTAAAAAATTGCGGCAAGCGGTGAATACGATGTGTTGCCGATAAGTTGTGAAATTTTATCCGACTTCACTACACCGATTGAAACAATGAAGATACTGAAAAATGTATCTACTCATTGCTATATGCTCGAATCCGCATCTGCTAACGAAAAATGGGGGCGCTACACATTTTTAGGTTTTGATCCGAAACTCGAAATCACCTGTGCAAACGGTGAAATGAAAGTCGGAAACTTAAAATTCAAAACTGATAATCCGTCTGACAGCATCCGTCAAATTCTCGCTGAATACAAGAGTCCGCGTTTCAACTATCTTCCGTCGTTTACAGGCGGTCTTGTAGGATATTTCTCCTACGACTATCTGACTTACAGTGAGCCGACGGTAAAATGCAATCTTGAAGATACAGAGGATTTTAAGGATGTTGACTTAATGCTCTTTGATAAAGTTATTGCATTTGATAATGTTCTTCAAAAAATCATTCTTATTGTGAATATGTCTTTAAACGATATTGAAATCGGCTACAACAAAGCGGTAATGGAACTGAAAAATCTCTATGACCTACTGAAAAGCGGTAATAAAATCAACGAACCGAGTGGTAAACTTTTAAGCGACTTTACTCCGTTGTTTGAAAAAGAAGCCTATTGCGGTATGGTAGAAAAAGCAAAGCATCATATTCGCGAGGGCGATATATTCCAAATTGTACTTTCAAACCGTTTGAGCGCATCTTTTGACGGTAGCTTGCTCAACACATATCGCATACTCCGCACCATAAATCCGTCACCGTATATGTTTTACTTTTCGGGCACTGATGTTGAGGTAGCAGGCGCATCCCCTGAAACTCTCGTGAAACTTGAAGACGGAGTACTGCACACCTTCCCGCTTGCAGGCACTCGTCAAAGAGGCAAAACAGATGAAGAAGACATTGCGCTCGAAGCGGAGTTGTTGCAAGACAAAAAAGAGCTGGCGGAACACAATATGCTTGTGGATCTCGGAAGAAACGATTTGGGAAAAATCAGCAAATTCGGCAGTGTCAAAGTGGAAAAACTTCACTCCATTGAACGATACTCACACGTTATGCACATCGGCTCTACTGTGCGTGGTGAAATCCGCGAAAATTGCGATGCACTCGATGCCATAGAAGCTGTACTTCCTGCAGGAACTCTATCAGGAGCGCCTAAAATTCGTGCTTGTCAGCTTATCGGAGAATTGGAGAATAACAAGCGCGGTGTTTACGGCGGTGCGATCGGATACATCGACTTTACAGGAAATATGGACACCTGTATTGCAATCCGCATTGCCTATAAGAAAAACGGCAAAGTGTTTGTGAGGAGCGGAGCGGGTATTGTTGCAGATTCCGTCCCCGAAAAAGAGTATCAGGAATGTCTGAACAAGGCGCAAGCGGTTGTAAACGCATTGAAATTTGCACAGGAGGCGGAACTATGATTTTACTGATTGACAATTATGACAGTTTTTCGTTTAACCTTTACCAACTTATCGGTGAAATCGACCGAACATCAAGGTAATTCGTAACGATGAACTAACCGTGGAAGAAATCCGAAATCTTAATCCCGACCGCATTATTTTATCTCCCGGACCGGGCAGACCTGAAGATGCAGGCGTTATAATTGATATTGTTAAATCGTTTGGAAAAGACATTCCCATCCTCGGTGTTTGCCTTGGCCATCAAGCGAATTGTGTGACATTCGGTGCAACGGTAACTTATGCAAAAGAGTTAATGCACGGCAAACAATCAGATGTAAAATTTGATACTGATTGTCAACTGTTTAAAGGTTGTCCCGAAATTGCTCAGGTTGCCCGCTATCATTCCCTTGCGGCAGATGCCGGCACCATCCCAAAGGAACTTAAAATCACCGCTTTCACCACTGACGGCGAAGTAATGGCGGTAAAGCACAGGGATCGTGAAATCTACGGAGTGCAATTTCATCCCGAATCAATTATGACACCCAACGGCAAGCAGATGCTTGAAAATTTCATTAAGGAGATATGAGTTATGATTAAAGAAGCAATCGTAAAAATCGTGAATAAGCAAGATTTATCCTATAACGAGGCGTACACTGTGATGAACGAAATTATGAACGGTGACACCACTCCTACACAAAATGCGGCATTTTTATCAGCGCTTTCAACAAAGAGTGCAAAAGCCGTCTTATTGCGGAAATAGGTGCAGGTCAGCACGGTGTCGCGACTGCCACTGCCGCGGCTCTTATGAATATGGAATGTGTTGTTTTTATGGGAAAAGAGGACACGCAAAGACAGGCGCTTAATGTTTATCGAATGAAACTTTTAGGTGCAAAAGTCGTGCCCGTAAACAGCGGTACAGCGACACTCAAAGATGCGGTTTCGGAAGCGATGAGAGAATGGACATCCCGAATTTCTGACACTCACTACTGTTTAGGCTCGGTTATGGGACTGCACCCATTCCCGACTATTGTAAGGGATTTTCAGTCGGTAATCTCAAAGGAAATTAAAACGGAACTTTTAAAAAAGGAAGGAAGACTTCCTGATGCAGTAATTGCCTGCGTTGGTGGCGGATCTAATGCGATTGGAAGTTTTTATCACTTCATTGAAGACGAAAGCGTCAAGTTGATTGGTTGTGAAGCGGCCGGAAGAGGCATTGACACTTTTGAAACTGCCGCAACCGTGAACACAGGTAGAGTCGGCATTTTCCACGGTATGAAGTCGTATTTTTGTCAAGACAAATACGGTCAAATCGCACCTGTTTATTCTATTTCAGCAGGACTTGACTACCCCGGCATCGGCCCTGAACACGCAAATCTTCACGATATCGGCAGAGCGGAATATGTACCTGTTACCGACGAAGAAGCAGTATGTGCTTTTGAATATCTTTCTAAAAAGAAGGCATTATTCCCGCAATAGAATCTGCACACGCCGTGGCACACGCTTTAAAAATTGCACCTAAGATGAGCAAAGATCAAATTATTGTAATCACCATATCCGGCAGGGGTGACAAGGACTGTGCCGCCATTGCACGATACAGAGGGGAGGATATTTATGAGTAATATAAATAAGGCTTTTGAAAACGGCAAGGCGTTCATCGCCTTTATCACCTGCGGTGATCCCGATCTAAAAACAACCGCCGATGCCGTTCGTGCCGCAGTTTCAGGCGGTGCTGATTTAATCGAACTCGGTATTCCGTTTTCCGATCCTACCGCAGAAGGCCCTGTTATTCAAGGAGCGAATTTGAGAGCCCTGAACGGTGGAGTTACCACTGATAAAATTTTTGATTTTGTTCGTGAACTAAGGCGCAATGTAAAAGTATCGATGGTGTTTATGACATACGCAAATGTAGTGTTTTCATATGGCGCCGAAAAGTTTATATCAACTTGCAAGGAAATCGAGATTGACGGACTTATTTTACCCGATTTGCCTTTTGAAGAAAAGGATGAATTTCTGCCAATCTGCAATAAATACGGTATAGATTTAATATCGCTTATTGCACCGACTTCGGAAAACAGGATTGCGATGATTGCTAAGCTGGCACAAGGGTTTATATATGTTGTATCGAGTCTGGGTGTTACCGGCACTCGCAGTGAAATTAAAACAGACCTTGCGTCGATTGTAAAGGTTATTCGCGAAAATACAACCATACCCTGTGCAATCGGTTTTGGTATTTCAACGCCCGAACAAGCACAGAAGATGTCAGCCATCTCTGACGGTGCTATTGTCGGCTCCGCAATTATAAAACTGCTTGAAAAGTACGGCAAGAATGCGACGAAGTATATTGAAGAATATGTAAAGTCAATGAAAGATGCGATGAGATAAAACAAAACCCGGGAAGAACTGTAATTCTTCTCGGGTTTTAATTTACAATGATTTTGCAATATAACTATCAGCAAACTGTTTTGCGGCACGCGCTGAACGGTTGCCTCGAGTTAGTGCGAAACTTTCCGCCTCAATATCAACTTTTGTAACATCGTACTCTACATTTGCACTATCAAGCAGATTGTGAACAATATCAAGATACGCGGTTTTATTTGGACGGTTAAAAGTGATATGTATTCCGAAACGTTCTGAAAGTGAAATAACCTCTTGCACGGTGTCATTGAAATGAATATCGTCACCGTCACGGTCAGCGAACGACTCTCTGACTAAATGTCGGCGGTTGCTGGTTGCGTAAATCACTACATTGTGTGATTTTGCCGAAACCGAACCCTCCAAAATGGCTTTCAAGGCGCTGTAATTATCTTCATCCTTGCCAAAAGACAGATCGTCGATAAAAATTATAAATTTCAGAGGATTTACCGTCAGTTCGTCCAAAATTGCGGGGATTGCGTGAAGTTGGTCTTTTCTCACCTGCAAAATACGCAAGCCATCCTCCTTAAGTTCATTCACAACCGCTTTAACTGTTGAAGATTTGCCCGTGCCGGCATCACCTGTAAGCAGAATATTGGCGGACGGTTTATTCTCAAGCAACAGACGGGTATTATCGATGATAATCTTCTTTTCACGCTTATAACCCGAAAGGTCGGATAACTTAACCGGGTCGGGATAGCGCACAGGAACGATGCAATTATTTTCATCAATGCAGAACATATGATATTTGGCATAGATGCCGTAGCCGTAACGACTGATGTTGCACACACGGTCTTTGTACTGCTTTGCAATATCAATTTTACTATTATCAAATGACGGCAGATAGCCGTTAAATTTGAGCATTTTATGAAAATCCGACGGTGTGAGATTTGCAAGTCGTTGCAAAATCGCAAGTTCGTTGGATACATCGTTTTTAAGAGAAGATGAAACTTCATCACCTTTGCCGATTGTGCGGATATAGATATTTTCATCGTTATTAACTAAATCACGGATGAATTTGCTTAAATTCGTTTCGCCTGCATTGTGCAGTTCAAAAACAAAGTTTGAATAGCAATCAATCGCTGTATCTAAATTATCAATACTGTAGATAAGATGTTCGAGTGCGGAAAATACAGAATTTTCACGCAATCTACGAAACACCGCAAGCGATTTTATTTGGACTGATAAATCGGAAAACATATTTTCACCGTCTTTTAGTTTAAGGTTGCGCCCGATGCGCCCGATGAAACGAGTGTTGCGTAGCGTTTTAAGTAACCTGAAAGTTCCTTTGTTTTCGGTACAAAGTTTTTCATTCTTTCTTCAAGTTCCTTTTCATCAACCTTTAATTCGATTTTATTTTCGGGGATGTTAATGCTGATGATGTCGCCGTCTTTAACGACACCAATCATACCGCCTGATGCTGCCTCAGGTGATACGTGACCGACACAAGCACCACGGGTAGCACCGCTGAAACGGCCGTCTGTAATCAGGGCAACAGAGGTACCGAGTCCCATACCCATAATTGCGGATGTAGGATTGAGCATTTCACGCATACCCGGGCCGCCTTTCGGGCCTTCGTAGCGAATGACAACAACATCGCCTGCTTTGATTTCGCCTGCGTTGATTGCTTTTTGAGCATCTTCTTCACATTCAAAAACACGAGCAGGGCCTTCGTGAACAAGCATTTCAGGCGCAACAGCAGAGCGTTTTACAACACTGCCGTCGGGTGCTAAATTGCCGCGAAGTACGGCGATACCGCCTGTTTCGCTATACGGATTTTCGATTGGGCGAATGACATCGTGGTTGAGATTTACGCATTTTTCAATATTTTCACCGACGGTTTTGCCTGTGACGGTGATGCAATCTTTATTGATAAGGTCGCGTTTTGAAAGTTCGTTCATAACTGCGTAAACACCGCCTGCCTCATCCAACTCTTCAATATATGTACGGCCTGCAGGTGCAAGGTGGCACAAGTTCGGAGTTTTTGCGCTGATGCCGTTTGCAATATCAAGGTTGATTTCAATACCACATTCATGCGCGATTGCAGGAAGGTGGAGCATACTGTTAGTCGAGCAACCGAGCGCCATATCAACTGTGAGTGCATTATAGAATGCGTCAAGTGTCATAATATCACGCGGACGAATGTCGCGTTTGAGCATATCCATAACCGCCATACCTGCGTGTTTAGCAAGTTCGATGCGGGCAGAATATACAGCAGGAATTGTGCCGTTGCCACGCAAGCCCATACCGAGCACTTCAGTTAAGCAGTTCATTGAATTTGCGGTGTA
>JAXJSX010000166.1:0-2173 GCA_036309925.1 Acutalibacteraceae bacterium
ACATTATTGCTTGTTGAAAAAATAAAATAAGTAACGTACAATCCAAAAACTTCAATAACATCAAACCAAAGGCTTAACTAAAATTTGTACAAGCCAAAAGGTACAATAAGTACAGACTTCAACGCGAGGTCGAAGACTTAGCTACAATTTTAATCAGTGTACATTACGCGTTGGAAAAGAAAAGGAGTGGGATATTATGAGAATGAGAAGAAAGAAAAATTTAGATATACATTTAGCTGAGTGCGGAGTTTATTACTCTGAACTGCGTGAAGATAGTTTGGATTTGCGGAAAGAGGAATATCATCCTATTGATGTGGAAGCACTTTTTAATCGACATGCACCTATTTTACTCGAAATCGGGTGCGGTAAAGGGGCGTTTGCGATTGAACTTGCAAAGCGTTTTCCCGAGTACAACATCATTGCTGTGGAAAAGTGCAAAAATGTAATCCTTACCGCTTGTCAGAACGCTAAGGAGCAGAACATTTCAAATCTGCGGTTTTTCTGCGGGGGTGCGGAATATCTGCATCGCCATTTGCCAAAGAATAGCGTTGAACGCATTTTCCTCAATTTTTCCTGCCCGTTCCCGAAAAATAAATACGCAATGCACCGCTTAACATCCCCTGTTTTCCTGCCTGTTTACAAAACATTGCTAAAGAAAGACGGCGAAATTCATCAAAAAACTGACCATCCCAGACTGTTTGAATTTTCAATCGAGCACCTGACTAACGCAGGCTTTAAACTCAAAAATGTCACAGTTGACTTACATAACAGCGGTTTTGAGGGCAATATTATGACCGAATACGAACAGATGTTCGTCAATATGGGCAAGCCGATATACCGTCTTGAAGCGTATATGTAAAAAAAGCACCTTTGATGGTGCTTTTTTAATTCTTAAAAATACTTTTTCCGATTAAGTCAATACACATTTTCTCGACTAAATCATCGGGCAGTCCGACAACATTGTTATAGTTGCCGTCAACCGATGTGATATACTGTCCCGCATTACCTTGCACTGCATATCCGCCCGCCTTGTCGTAAGGCTCGCTTGTGGAAATATAACTTTCGATTTCGCTGTGTGTCATTTTGCGGAAAGTCACTTTTGTGACTTCACAATCAAAAACTGTGCGGTCATTACAGCACATCGTAACCCCGGTTATGACTTCGTGGGTGCGCCCTGAAATTTTATTTATCATACGCCGACAGTCATCAATATCACAGGGTTTACCGAGTATCTCGTTATCGACTGCGACAACAGTATCAGCGGTGATAACAAGGTCAGATTTATCGCAAAGATTGCTGATTGCCTGCGCCTTTCTCTTCGACACTTCCCTTACAAAATCAATAGGATTTGTGATTTCGCACCGCTCGTCTGTATTTGCAACAATTACTGTAAATTCTGCTCCCCGTGCTGTTAAAATGTCGCGTCTGCGCGGGGATTGTGAACCTAAAATTACTTTCATTTTTCCACATCTAAAAGCGGTATTTTTGAAAGATAAATGACATCTTCCTTGCCCTGTTCATCGCCCTCAATAAACACCGCACACTTTCCTGCAACTTCACCGCCGACTTTTTCACAAAGTTTGATAACCGCTTTAAGCGACTCGCCTGTGGAAATTACATCGTCAACAATCAGCACACGCTTGTTTTCGAGCGATAAAATATCGTCATCGCCGAGATATAATTTTTGCTCTTTTTCGGTGGTGATTGACTTTACTTCGACACAAAACGGATTGCCCATATAAAGTTTGGGGGCTTTGCGTGCGACAACATATTTTTTGCCCGACTGCCTTGACATTTCATATGCCAGCGGAATTGCCTTTGCCTCCGGAGTTAAAATCACATCAAATTCGGGTACTTTTTCAAGCAACTTTTTTGCGCTGTGTTCGGTGATTTCAACATCACCGAACAGAATAAACGCCGCAATCGCTACCTTTTCGTTTATCGGGAAAACCTGCAAATCACGCTTCATTCCCGCAATATCAACTTGATAAGTTCTCATTTTTTGCACCTATTTCGCAATTAAATTTTCGCCCAGAAACTCGCCTCCGAGCAAATGAAAATGGATATGATAAATGCTCTGCGCCGCATCTTTACCGCCTGTGACTTTAGCCACTTCACGAACCAAGTTGCCTGCGTGTGCGCCCTTTGCAAGTGCGTTTTTACCAACTGCAGA
>JAXJSX010000167.1:0-6003 GCA_036309925.1 Acutalibacteraceae bacterium
ATGTGCCGAATTTGGAAAAAGTGATGTTTTATGCTTTTATTATCGGCAATGTTGTGTATTACGCAGTCGGTATCACACTCGCTTTCATATTCAAAGATAACCGTGCCTTCTGTAAATATATCTGCCCGATAACCGTTTTTCTAAAGCCAATGAGCTACTTTTCATTGTCGCGCGTTAAAACGGATAAGGATAAGTGCATTTCTTGTGGCAAATGCAAGAAAGTCTGCCCGATGAATGTGGATATGATTGATAATTCAAGGAAACGAGAAAACGGTACAGAATGTATTTTATGTTTAAAGTGCGTAGAGCAATGTCCAAAGAATGCTATAAAATTTTAGAGCATAGAATTAACTCCGCTCTTTTTTGTTTGAAAAAAATTGATCAAGTACAATCGCTCCCAAAATTAACACCGCACCGACTATATTAAATACAGTCATTTTTTCGTTTAAAATGAACGCTGACAAAGCTATGGCGGTTATCGGATCAATATAACTGAGTAAAGCAACTGTCTGTGCTTTGAGTTTGTCGATTGCACCAAAATACATAAAATACGCGAGTCCCGTGTAAACAATGCCCACGACCAAAAGCAAGATTACGGTTTTAAATGTAAAATTTGATATGTTTACACCGTCAACAATCAATACATACGGAAGTAAAACGATACTCGCTGATGTCAACTGAACAGCGGTCTTGCAAAGTGGATCCACATTTGAAATTTTCTTATTCATTATAATAATCAGCGCATAAAGGACCGCTGCTGAAAGTCCAAAAATTACACCAAGCAGGGAAGTTTTATCGTTGCCGTTGGCATTTGAGATGAACACTGTACCGACAATCGCTGCTATAATGCAGAAAAATTTGATTAAAGTCAACCGTTCTTTGAGAAAAATAGGTGAAAGCAAAATCACAATAACCGGTGCCATATAATAGCACAGCGTAGCAATCGAAACTGTGGTGTAATTATACGCTTCAAAAAGCAATATCCAGTTGAACCCGATGAACGCGCCGGACAGCATCAGCATTGGAAGGTTGCCCTTAATATTTTTAAATGAACTTATCTTATTTGAAATAATTATTACTATGCCTAAAAACAATGCACCGATTATGCCTCGCACAAGGGCAATCGTTCCTGACGGCAACGGAATGTACCGCCTGACAATGCCAATCGAGCCGAAAATAAGCATTGATACAGTCATGGCAAACATTGATTTGTTCGTTTTCAATTTATCACCTTGATTATATATAATAAAAATCCCACAACAATATACGCTGTGAGATTTCATTGGCGCGCTGAAAGGGACTCGAACCCCTGACCCTCTGCTTAGAAGGCAGATGCTCTATCCAGCTGAGCTATCAGCGCATATTAAGTTGCTCTTTAGAGCTTTGGAGCGGGTGATGGGAATCGAACCCACGTAGCCAGCTTGGAAGGCTGGAATTCTACCATTGAACTACACCCGCACTTGGTACTATATTATTGTAACACAAAAAATAAAAAAGTCAAGTATTTTTTCTAAAAAAATAAATAAAATTTAAAACTATTGACATTCATCTCGAAATATAATAAAATTAAGGCAGTGAATTATTGGAGGTTTTATAATGAAAGTTTTAGTTACAGGCGGCGCGGGTTATATCGGCAGTCATACTTGTGTTGAACTTCTTGCACAAGGTCACGAAGTCATCATTTTTGATAATTTCTACAATTCATCACCCGATGTAATCGAAAAAATTAAAGAAATTTCGGGCAAGAGTGTTAAACTTATTGAGGCTGATATGTGTGATGCGGCAGCGGTTGATAAAGCATTCGCTGAAAATGAAATTGATTGCATCATCCATTTCGCAGGTCTTAAGGCGGTTGGCGAATCTGTCGCAAAACCTGTTTTCTACTACGATACTAACATCGGCGGTACAATAAACATTGTAAAAGCAATGCAGAAATACGGCGTTAAAAAGCTCGTATTCAGTTCATCTGCAACCGTTTACGGTATGAATAACGTTGCCCCCTACAACGAAACAATGCCCACATCTGCAACCAACCCTTATGGCTGGACAAAACTTATGATTGAGCAGATTTTAACAGACACCGCAAAGGCACAGGGGGATTGGCATATCGCACTTCTTAGATATTTTAACCCCATCGGCAGCCACGAAAGCGGTTTAATCGGTGAAAAACCCAACGGTATCCCGAATAATCTTATGCCGTACATAACACAGGATGCAGCAGGCAAGCTCGAGTGTTTAAGTGTTTTTGGTGATGATTACGACACTCACGACGGTACAGGTGTGCGCGACTACATCCATGTGTGTGATCTTGCAATCGGTCATATTAAAGCGCTCGACAAACTTGATGAAATTGACGGTACTCGTGCTTTCAATCTCGGCACAGGCGTTGGTTATTCAGTGCTTGACATTGTAAAGGCATTTGAAACCGCTAATGAACTTAAATTAAACTACAAAATTGTTGACCGTCGCCCCGGCGATATTGCTACCTGCTTTGCAGATACAAAGCGCGCCGAAGAAGAACTCGGATTTAAAACAAAATTGTCCCTCGAACAAATGTGTAAGAGTTCGTGGAATTTCGTAAAAAACCTTTACAACTAATCTAAAACAGTCTGCGAAAGCAGACTGTTTCATTTTTTGCTGATATAATCGAGATATATCGACTTTATTTGGCGAGCATTCCTTGACTTAATCAGCGCAATACTACCGTCCTTCATAATAAAATTAACACCAATTCTCTCAATATAATCCATATTTACAAGGAAACTTTTGTGACTGCGAACAAATCGAAAATCAGAAAATGCGGATTCAATAACATCTAATTTATTGTATTCATATAAAATTTCTCCGCTGTTTAGATGAAAGTAGCATTTAGCGTTGTCACTTTCAATGAACATTATATCTTTTGCGTGGACTGTAATAATCTGACGGTTAGCATGAATTGCATACCAATCATCATCGTCATTATCAATAGTGCGACGAAGCGTTTTTGCAACCTTTTCCTTGTTGTAAGGTTTGAGCAAATAACCGCTTACTCCGCTTTCGTAGCCCTCGAGTGCATATTCAGCAGTAGTCGAAGTTATTACAACCTTGCCGCTGTATCCGATTTTACGCAAAGTTTCTACATCGGCGAAATTTTTATCAACATCCATAAAAATTAAATTACATTCAAGGTCTGTTTCAATATCAAAAAACAGACTTTTTGCGTTTTGGTAGGGAATTATCGTTAGATTTTTGTTACTGCTTTCAATAAAATCCGATATTGTATTGTATAACATAGCGCGTGTAGACTCGTTTTTATCACATATTGTAATTATCAAAATTTATCACCTAACTCAAAAAATGTCAATTTCATTGTTTTATTGTAAGTTTTCACCGTTTTACAAAATAATCTAAATTTTTTTGATATACTTTATTTGCAAATAAAATTGCAGAAAGGAAGTTAAAAATGATTATCTACAAGCCTGTAAAACAAATTCTGAACCGTGAGTACATTGGTACCTACACCGCCTATGGAGTCAGCGCAATAGACACTGCCACAAACAAAGAGGTTGCCTTTATGTCGGATGTATTTCTTGACGAAAAGTCGGCTAATAATTTCACCTGTGTTTGCAACAAAAACAAATTAGATGTTATTCATCTTGCAGATGTCATTGATGATTTTTTGTGCGGTGAGAATGTGACAAATAATCACAATTACATTATACAACACAAATTTTGAAATGTCTATAGCAAAATTTGAATTTTTAATAAAAAATGCTAAATATAAAGCGAAAACACCGAATGATAAATCATCCGATGCTTTCATATGTTATCAAGGTGTGGTCATTTTAAAAAGTCTGATGCAACTGCGGGGATTTGAAAATTATAACCTTTAAGATTCAAGGCATAAATTTTGAGTGAAATCAAATTGACATCCGTTTCAAGCAGATGCGCAAGTTGCTCAGGTGTGTAATTTTGACTTTTAATTAAATTTAAAATATCTTCATCAGGGATAAGAAGTTCAGCTGCGAAAATGTTAGCTTCAAATTCGGGTTTTGCCGACATATCATACAGCATAATCTCTTTGATTATCCCTGAATTTGCAAGTGATCTATGTAATAAATCGTGACCGAGCTCGTGTGCGCAAACAATCTCACATAATTGCTCGTCGAGGTTATCGTTTATAAAAATATATCGATTTCGTTTGATTATGCGGTACATTCCTTTCAGACGTGAAAAGCCATCCCATCTGATTACCTCAATCCCAAGATTTTTTGCAATTTCATAAGGATTGCGAGTTTGATATTTATGAACAAGTCCATCGGCTCGTGCGATTATGTAATCATTACCGTTCATCGTTTTTGCGTGAGGCATACTTTTGATTTTTCTTTTTAGCATCCCAATATGCAAAATTGAGTGCTTGAATTACTTCTTCTTTTTCGCTTTCGTCGATTTCACCGCCTGCAAATAGACCGCTTACTTCACTTATAATCTGCTGTATATCACGCTTTGCGCGAGCGCCGCCGATTTCAGCAGCTTCAGCAACCAACATCTCTTCTTCGCCAAAAAGAGTTGACAATGTCACCCCGAGCGCATCCGCAAGTTTGCTTGCAACGCTTGCACGCGGGGAACTTTTACCGCTTTCGTAGATCTGTACCATACGCGATGAAATACCGGCATTCGCCGCAAGTTCCTGCTGTGTAAATCCTTTATCTTCTCTGAGATTTTTCAGTTTTTCATTGAATTTCAAAACAACCACCACTGTATGTGAAAAAAAATTCGTAAATATATGTTGACACGAAACAAACTTCGTGATATAATAAATAAGCAGACACGAAACAAACTTCGTATCTTTATTATATAACACGAAATTGATTTTGTCAAGAGAATTTTTTAATTTTTTGGGAGATTTTATGGAACGCGTCATTTTACATTGCGATATGAATAACTTTTACGCCTCTGTTGAGTGCGTAAAAAATGAGAGTCTGCGTGATAAGCCCGTTGCAGTCGCAGGTGATGTTTCAAGCAGACACGGAATTATACTTGCCAAAAATAACATCGCAAAATCTTTTGGGGTGCAGACTGCTGAACCTATTTGGCAGGCGCAATTAAAATGCCGCGATTTAATTATTGTACCGCCTGATTTTGATGAGTATTTGAAATATTCAAAGCTCGCCCGCAAAATTTATGCTGATTACACCGACCTAATCGAACCGTATGGGATGGACGAGTGTTGGCTTGATGTTACAGGCAGCATCCGTTTGCTCGGCAACGGCGAAAAAATAGCAAATGAAATTCGTGAGCGTGTAAAATCAGAACTCGGACTGACTATTTCAGTCGGCGTTTCGTTTAATAAAATTTTTGCAAAACTCGGCTCTGATATGAAAAAGCCGGATGCTGTGACGGTTATAAACAAGGAAGATTTCCGCAATAAAATCTGGCATCTGCCCGCAAGCGACTTGCTTGGTGTCGGCAGAAGTGCTAAAAAAACATTGGATTCATTGGGCATTCATACAATCGGGCAACTTGCCGGAACTCCCGCTGACGTGCTTAAATATCGTCTTGGAAAATGCGGTGAGATGATTATTCGATATGCAAAAGGGGAAGACACTTCACCTGTTACGCCTATGGACTATGAACCGCCTGTCAAATCAGTTGGGCACGGAATTACCACCAAAGAAGATTTATTGAATAACGAAGAAGTGTGGAATGTTATATTGGCATTAAGTCAAGACATTGCGCACAGACTTCGTGCGTGTGAAAAATGCGCTAAAGGCGTTGCTATTGATATTCGCAACAATCAACTTCGCCACAAACAATGGCAAAAACAATTACAGTTTCCCACTAAAAATTCACTTGTCATTGCAAAAGAGGCGCACGCGCTGTTTAAATCATCATATTCATGGGAATTTCCTATTCGATCAGTGACTGTGCGTGCAATAAATCTTGTTCACGAAAACACGCCACGTCAAATTGACATTTTTACCGATTGGTCAAAGATTGAACGCGGCGAACGGCTTGAAG
>JAXJSX010000168.1:0-1542 GCA_036309925.1 Acutalibacteraceae bacterium
CTGTAGTGGGTGCGAGTGAATGTGATTTCATCTAACGGTGGAGAACAGTGGTAATTACTTCAGTCACATCTGATGCGGACACCTTGCCTATTCACTGTCAGATCCGCCTGTGGCAGATGGATAAATTTAAAATCCTCTCGAAAAGGTTGACTTTTGAGAGGATTTCGTTGTTTTTATTTTCCGAGATTTGCGTCTACTTCAACACCGCCGACCGGACGAACCGATAATACATAGCAATGATTTTCGCCGAAGACTTTTTCCATTTCAGATTTATATGTATCGAGCATATCATTCGGGACATACGCCTGAATAGTACCTGCAAAACCGCCGCCGTGAACTCTGTAACCGCCACGGTCGCCTAAGATACGTTCGGTGATTGCAAGTGCGAGAGTAAGTCCCTGCTCTTGCGGTGCACTTGCCGCATAAACATTCTGCAGATATGCAAGTGATGATCTTCCTGACTCCTTAACAGTTTTAAGGAAACCGTCAAAATCGCCTTCTTTGAGTAAATCTTTGAGTGTTACCGCGCGTTTATTGTCTGCAAAGAAGTGGATTGCGCGAAGAATTGCACGATCATTAACCTTTTCTCTGAGTGCGGGGATGTTTTTATAAAATTCGGTTTCGTCAACCTGTCTTAAATATTCCTTGCCGAAGAATGAAGCTACTGCATTCATTTCCTGCGGAACTGCCGCATATTCATTGGTTAAATCGGAATGGCTACCGCCTGTATCAACGATGCAAAGTGAATGATTGACTTTTGCAAAATCAAAATCAACCTTTTCGATGACGGGGTTGGCTGTATCGTTAAAATCAATGCCTACAAAACCGCTCACACTGCACGCAACTTGGTCCATAAGACCGCAAGGTTTATTAAAAAATACATTTTCAGCGTATTGCGAAACGATCGCCGCTTCAACTGCATCCATCTTACCGTCGTTGTATAATCCGTTTAAAAGTGTGCAAATCATAACTTCAAATGCAGCGGAACTCGAAAGTCCCGAACCTTTTAATACATTTGAGGTTGTGTATGCATCAAAACCGCCGATAGCGTAGCCGAGTTCTTTAAATCTCGCGGCAACACCTCGAATTAAAGCAGAAGCGTGTTCGTTTTCACTCTCTTGCGGGGTGAGAACTGACAAATCAATTTCATCCATCGGGTAACCTGCGGATTTAACACGGATGATATTATCGTCATTCTTCTTTGCGATTGCGATAATATCAAGGTTGATACCAGCACAGATTACACATCCGTGTTGGTGGTCGGTATGGTTTCCGCCGACTTCTGTTCTTCCGGGCGCGGAAAATACACGAAGTTCATCGCTATCACCGAAGAGGTTGACAAATTCATCAACCGCATCAATGTAACGGCTCGGCATATCCCCGCCTTTTTGGTTGTACAGGTAGGTGAATGCAGATTTAAATTCACCCGAATTTATTGCGTTTTTAAGAGTTGTTGCGTTCATTTATATCAATCCTCGTATAATAAAGTAGTAGTTATTAGAGTCCCTCTCCAAGGACTGTATGCTATACTGTAATGGATAC
>JAXJSX010000169.1:0-7386 GCA_036309925.1 Acutalibacteraceae bacterium
GCACCCGGACTTATCGGCTCACTGCTTACAGGTGTCGGATTTGCAAAAGGCGTAGCATTTGCATCACAAAAACCGCTTGTGCCTGTGCATCACCTGCGCTCGCATATCGCCGCAAACTACATCGGCACTCAATTAAAACCGCCGTTTTTGTGCCTTGTAATTTCGGGCGGACACAGTCATATCGTACACGTCAAAGACTACACCGATTTTAAAATCATCGCTCGTACCCGTGACGACGCAGCAGGCGAGTGTTTTGACAAAACTGCCAGGGCGATGGGACTTAAATACCCGGGCGGTGTGCATATGGATAAAGTCGCAAAGGGTGACGGCACAAAATATAAACTTCCGCACCCGAAAATCGAGAAAAACGACCTTGATTTCAGCTTTTCAGGACTTAAAACTGCGGTACTCAATACTATCCACAACCTTTCGCAAAAAGGTGAAACGGTTGATGTGCCCGAAATGTGTGCGTGTGTACGCAAGACTGTTTGTGATATTTTACTCGAACACACTCGGCTGGCTCTTGAAATCACAGGTTGCGATACATTGGCACTTGCAGGCGGAGTGAGTGCAAATTCTGAAATCAGACAGCGTTTTGAGGATTTTTGTGAGCAAAACAACATAAAATATTACCGCCCCGACTTGAAGTACTGCGGTGACAATGCGGCGATGGTTGGTGTGCAAGGGTATTATGAATATTTAGCAGGCACGCGTGCGGATATGTCATTAAACGCCCGTGCGACACTTGATATTGAAACATTAAATTGAGGTGAATAAAATGAAATATGTTGATGAAAGTTGCGTAATTATTGAAAACCGTGAGATTGCAAACGGTATGTTTGATTTAACGGTTAAGTCCGATTTTATTGCTAAAAACGCTGTTTGCGGTCAGTTTGCAAATATTCTTTGCGATAATAAGATGTTAAGACGACCGATTTCAATCTGCGATACCACAGATGATACCGTGCGTTTTGTGTATCAGGTAAAGGGCGGCGGAACAAAATGGCTGTCCGAACAAACAGCAGGCACGACGCTTATGGTTTTCGGTCCTTTGGGCAACGGTTTTCAAATTAAAGACGATATTCAAAATCTCACTTTAATCGGTGGCGGTATCGGCACACCCCCGATGTTGAAAACATTGAAAACCGCACATAAAAAAGGTATTAAAACTACTGTCATTCTCGGATTTCGTACAAGCTCGCTTGTAATTTTAGAGGATGAATTTAAAAAATACGCAGATAATGTAATCATTTGCACCGACGACGGTTCAGCGGGTATGAAAGGTTTTGTAACAGATGTACTCAAAACCGTTGATACCGACTGCGTTATGGCGTGCGGTCCTACACCGATGCTGTCTGCAATCAACGGAGTTTGCGTTGACCGCAAAATCAAGTGCTATGTTTCGCTTGAAGAACGAATGGGTTGCGGTGTCGGCGCTTGCGTGTGCTGTGTTTGCAGAGTGCAGATGAAAGGTTTCGACGGCTATACCCAGGTTTGCAAATCAGGTCCTGTGTTTGACGGCGCTCACATTCAATGGTATGTGCCGAAAGTTATCACAAAGGATGAATTTGACGGGGCAAAAGCAGTTCGCCAAAAGGTTTTCTGCGAGGAACAGGGTTACGCTCACGAAGTCGAATTTGATGAATTTGATGAATTTACCGATAATGTGCGTCAACTTGCGATTTTCGATGGCAGACGCATTGTCGCAACGGGCAGAATTATTGATTTTGGCAACGGTTACATCAAACTCGGCAGAATTGCGGTACTCCCGGAATATCGCAAACGCGGTATCGGTGCGATGCTCCTCAATGCACTGATTGATGAGGCTCGTGCGATGAAGGCTGATAAAATCACAGTTGATTCACAAATACAGGCAATGCCGTTTTATGAAAAATTCGGGTTCAAAGTTTTCGGTGAAGAACATTTAGACGGTCACGTACCGCATAGATATATGATGCTTGAGATGTAATAAAAATCGGTGGAAATTCCACCGATTTTTAATTTTCAACAATAGGATATTAAAAAACAGTTGATTTTTATACATTTTTCTGATACAATAGATTGTGTATATTTATAGGTAAGGAGCCTTGATTATGAAATACCAAGATAAATTGAATTTATGGCTTGAAAAAGCAGTAAGCGATCCCGATTTAAAAGCAGAACTCGAAAGTATTAAAGATAACGAAGATGCAGTAATCGAGCGTTTTTATAAAGAACTCGAATTTGGTACAGGCGGACTGCGTGGTATTATCGGTGCAGGCAGCAACCGTATCAATGTATATACGGTCGCCCGTGCCACACAAGGCCTTTGCGAGTATGTAAAGCGTGTCGGCGGTAAAAGTGTTGCAATCGCTCACGACTGCCGAATTAAATCCGACCTTTTTGCACGCACCGCCGCTGAAGTTTTTGCGGCGAACGGCGTAAAAGCATACATATACAGCGAACTTATGCCCACACCTATGCTTTCGTGGGCAGTACGCAGACTTAATTGCGCTGCGGGTATCGTCATCACCGCATCACATAACCCGTCAAAATATAACGGCTACAAGGCGTACGGCCCGGACGGTTGCCAGCTTACACTTGAGGCGAGTAACGAGGTTATCGGTTATGTAAATAATCTTGACATTTTCAATGATGTTAAGCGTGCAAATTTTGATGATGCAGTAAAATCGGGCGACATTGAGTTTATTTCACAGCAGGTTATTGATGAATATCTCGATGCAGTCAAGGCTTGTATGGTAAATCCCGATGCATTTGACGGCGTTGATTTTAAAGTAATTTACACACCGCTTCACGGTGCGGGCAACAAGCCTGTACAGGCGATTTTGAAAAAAGTCGGTGTTAAAAATGTTGAAGTCGTAAAATCGCAGGAACAGCCCGACGGCAGTTTCCCGACACTTCCGTTTCCAAACCCGGAATTCAGAGAGGCGTTTGACGAGGCAATCAAAGTATCAAAGCAGGTCAATGCCGATTTACTTCTTGCAACTGATCCCGATGCGGACAGAGTGGGTGTTGCAATCAAATCGGGTGACGATTGGCGTCTTATTTCGGGTAACGAAATGGGTGTGCTGATGTTAAATTACATCCTTTCAAGCAAAAAAGAACAAGGTACACTCCCCGAAAAACCGATGGCAGTCACTACAATCGTTTCCACCGATTTAGTTAAACTCGTCGCAAAAGAGTACGGTTGCGAAATCGTTGAAACACTCACAGGCTTTAAGTTTATCGGCGAGCAGATTGCAATGCTTGAAGAAAAGGGCGAGGAAAACCGCTATATGCTCGGCTTTGAAGAAAGTTACGGATATTTAGGCGGCGCGTATGTCCGTGATAAAGATGCGGTTTATGCGTCAATGCTTATTTGTGAAATGGCGGCATATTATCAGAAAAAAGGACTTTCGCTCGGCGATGTAATCGACAGCATCTACGAAAAACACGGCTACTTCTTACACTCACAACTTAATTTCACCTGCGAGGGCGTTACAGGTATGCAAAAGATGGCTGACACTATCGCAAGACTCCAGGTTGAAATTCCGCAGACTGTTGCCGGTCAGAAAGTTATTGAATTTGCAAATTATAAAACAAGCGAGAAAGTAGATCTTATCACAGGCGAAAAGTCTGTGCTGACACTTCCAAAATCGGATGTTCTGGTCTACACTCTCGAAAACAATAACGGCGCAATCGTTCGCCCGTCGGGTACAGAGCCGAAAATCAAGGTGTATGTTACCGCAGTTGCTGACAGCCGTGAAAAAGCACTTGAAATTCAATCTTCAATTTCCGACGATATGACAAAAATTCTTAACATATAAAAACTTTAAAACCCAACTTCTGTTCGTAGAAGTTGGGTTGTTTTTTTATTTAAAAATTATACTATTTGTATATTATTTTATCGACGGTTTCAGTCAGTTTCGTCTTCACATCATCGCCGATATTTCCATCAAAACAGTTTGCCATAAAGTCGTCAAATACATCTTCAAACTTTTCAGCCTGCGAAATCTTGGGCTTGGGTGTAGAATATTTGAGCTGTTCGATTGTAGCGGTACTCAGAATGTCAGACGCTATATCAGAGTTACTTTGCGCAGTGCTGTGAACAGGAATTTCACCGCTATTTGAGTATCTTTTCAACTGATTTTGCTCACTTGTGAGATGCTGTGCGAGTTTCATCGCATTCCCGATGTCCCCGCTTTTTGCGTTGACAACATAAATCTTATATTCCGCAAACGACTGTAATTGCTTTTGCTGGCCTGTGATGTTGACTGTCGGCAGTTTCATAACGCCGTAGTTATCTTTCAAGGACGATTTAATTTCTTCGCCCTGTGTGCTCTCCCCGATATACGCACAAAGCGTTCCTAATTTAAACTGATTTTTTGCTTCATCTTCATCAATATTTATTACTCCTTGTATTTTTAAAGACTTTACAAATTCAGCCGTTTTTACGCCGTTATCCGAATTGTAGTCACACGCAGTCGCATCTTCGCCGTTTTCACCGAATAAATTACAACCCGATGTCAAAAACAGTCCTGCGCATAAATATTCATCATCAAAATCCATACCTAATTTGTTGCCTGTGCCTTTTTCTAAAATAGCGGTGAGCGTCTTTGCATCATCATCCGTTAATTTTGACTTGTCATAATACAAAACATAGGTTTTTGCACTTGCGGGGAAACCATAGATTTTGCCATTATAAGTCACAGCGTTCACCGCATTTTCAGCTGAATTTTTTTGGATACTTTCCTTATATTCACCCGTGATTTCCGCGATTGCACCGGCTTTTATCAGTTTTTCAAGGTCACTGTGGTCAACAGCGTACACATCCGCTGAATTTTCAATATCGCCGATTGCCTTTTCAACGACATCATCCGTATCCGTCACAATATGCTCAATGTCGCTTGTAAAATCAGTGACCGCCGATTTAAAATCATTGAACATTTCAGTTAGCATATTCTTTTCGCTTTCCATGCCCCACACAGTGAGATTTTTTGCAGTATTTTGCATATTTTCAGCATTTTTCTCACCGCAGGAACAAAGTGTAAAAATCATTGAAAAGATGAGTACAAAGCACATCAAAATTCTATTTTTTCTCATAATCCAACCTTCCTTTTTTTCAGACGCGTTTTTTTAGACGCGTAATTTACACTGTTTTAATTTTTAGCTTAGTCTTCGACCTCGCGTTGAAGTCTGTAGTTATTGTACCTTTTGGCTTGTACAAATTTTAGTCAAGCCTTTGGTTTGATGTTATTGTACCTTTTGGTCTGTACAAATTTTAGTTAATCGCCCCGGTTTGATATTATCCTTTACATTAAAAAATTTTTTATACATTTTTTCAGTTGCAAAAAAATTGTCGTCTTCATTATAATATATATAAAAAACGCTTGATTTAAAGGCGTATTTATGTTATAATGTAGGAGTGTATGAGAAAGTGGTAAATTTGTACTTTTTGAACGAATTTGCCTAAAAGAAATTAGAAAAAGGTTGAGAAAATTAAATGCAAATTGAGAGTTTAAATGATGTTTGGGAACACGTATGTATCGAAATAAAAAAGGAGATCAGTCAGACCTCTTTTGACACGTGGATTTCACAGTTATCAATCAAAAATATTAAAGAAAAAGATGTAATTTTATTTGTAAAAACCGACTTTCAGCGTAATGTAATTTTAGAAAATTATTTTAAGGTTATAGAAGAGTCATTTTATAAAGTCCTCGGTTTTTTGGTACAAGTCGCAATTCAGACCGAAGAGGATATAAAGACCTCGCCGTTTTCTGAAATGGCGGTAGTGAACAATCATTACGAATACACTTTCGATACTTTTATCGTCGGTGCAAACAACGAATTTGCACACGCAATGGCGGTGGCTGTATCTGAAAAGCCGGTCAACAACATCTTCAATCCGTTGTTCATTTACGGCAACCCCGGACTTGGCAAAACCCATCTGCTCTACGCAATCCGTGACAGAGTGAAAACGCTTTATCCCGAAAAAAATGTGGTTTTGGTAACAGCAGAAACATTCTTCAATGATTTTTATGCATCTCTCCCGCAAAATTCCAATAACCCCGAACAATTCAGAAATAAATATCGAAGTGCGGATGTCCTTTTAATCGACGATATTCAGTTTATGGGCGGTAAAGATCAGATGCAGGTTGCGTTTGTCAATACTTTTAACCAACTGCGTGAAACCAACAAACAGATCGTTATCACTTCTGACCGTCCTCCGCGTGATATTGCATCACTTGATGACCGAATTAAAAACCGTTTTGAATCGGGCGTTTTGGCACAAATCGAGATGCCCGAATTTGAAACCCGTGCCCGCATTATCGAACGCAAAGCAGAGGCACTTGAATTTAATTTATCTGAAGAACTGCGTTACTATTTAGCGCAGGAACTTCATTCGGATATTCGTCAGCTTGAGGGTGTTGTGAAAAAGTTGCACGCATATTCTGTGCTCGGTCATCCGATAAATAAAGCAGCTGTACAAAATGCAATAAATGAAATGATTTCCGAAATCGCTCCGCAGGCAGCATCCGTTGATAATATTTTAGCTGAGGTTGCACGTACATACGGCGTATCCATTGAAGACATCAAATCCGAAAAGCGTGATGCAAGTATCTCTCACGCAAGACAAGTCGCTATGTTAGTTATGCGTGAAGTCACGGGTAAATCATACGAAATTATCGGCAGAGATATTGGTGATAAGCATTATTCAACGGTGCTTTACGCTTGCAAAAATGTAAAGAAAGTAATGAAAAACAACTCAAAAGAGAACAATACAATCGAAACCATAATCAAAAACTTAAAATCCCCGAAATAAGTTTTCCACAAGGTTGTAAACGCTTTGATTATAACACATTCGCAGGTTTTTCTTATAGTTTTCCACATAGTTTTTAACATAAATTTAACAGGTTGACCGATTTTCCACAGTTTTCATACATAATTAACATTAGTCAATTCACACTCTTGTGAACAAAATTTTGTGCGAAAAAGTTATTAACAAAACTATAAACACCGCAATGTGAATAATTTTCGGTAGTAAAAGTGGGGTTTAAAAGGGTTTTTCAGAGTTTTCAACATTTTTCACACCCCTTATTATATTTATTATAATTAAGATATATTATTTTAGCACATTCGGTGCGGAATTTAAGTTAAATCAATTACAACTAAAAAAAGATTTAATTATAATTTACACAATCAAAAAGGTTCAATAACATCAAACCAAATGCTTAACTAAAATTTGTACAAGCCAAAAAGGTTCAATAAGTACAGACTTCAACGCGAGGCCGAAGGCTTAGCTACAATTCTAATCAGTGTAAATTACGCGTTGGAAAAAATGCTTGACTAAAATTTGTACAAACCAAAAACTACAATAAGTACAGACTTCAACGCGAGGTCGAAGAC
>JAXJSX010000170.1:0-4156 GCA_036309925.1 Acutalibacteraceae bacterium
CCCTATGTTTACTACAACGAGCATTGCATCGTTTTCAACGGTGAACACACCCCGATGAAAATTGATAAATCCGCATTCTTGAAATTGCTCGATTTTGTCAAAGTGTTTCCGCATTATTTCATCGGCTCAAATGCAGATTTGCCGATTGTAGGCGGCTCGATTTTGAGCCACGAGCATTTCCAGGGCGGCAACTACGAATTTGCAATGGCGAAAGCACCCGTTGAACAATCTTTTAAGGTAAACGGCTTTGAAGATGTTAATTGCGGTATTGTTAAATGGCCGATGTCGGTTATCCGTTTGAGCGGTGACAATACCGACCAAATCGCAGACCTCGCTGAAAAAATCCTAAATAAATGGCGTGGTTATACCGATGAACAGGCATTCATTCTCGCTCAGACTGACAGCATCCCTCACAACACAATCACTCCGATTGCGCGTGTGCGTGATAATAAATTTGAACTCGATTTGGTACTGCGCAATAACATCACAACCGATGAACATCCGCTGGGCGTATATCATCCGCACGCCGAACTTCACCATATAAAGAAGGAAAACATCGGACTTATCGAGGTTATGGGACTTGCGGTTCTGCCCTCCCGTCTTAAAGCAGAGATGAAAGAGTTGTGCGAGTACATTGTAGATGGCAAGGATTTGCGTACAAGCGAAACTCTCTCAAAACACGCAGATTGGGTGGATGAATTTAAACCGAAATATGATGATATAAATAAAGATAATGTAGAAAAAATCGTGCAAGACGAAATTGCCGAAGTGTTTAAAAAGGTACTCGAACACGCAGGTGTCTACAAACGCACACCCGAAGGTAAAGCCGCATTTTTGCGATTTATTGATAGCTTGTAAAATTCTTTATTATATATTAAACCCCGTTACAAAACGCTGTAACGGGGTTGTTTTTTATCTACCGAGTAAATTGTGAATTCTGTCTGCGGGGTTGAGTAAATCGCTGATAGAATTATCAAGATTCAATGTGTCAACGATCAATGCAACATACTTCGACATATTAACATTGCAATACCATTCCTTTTCTGCAAGGCCCGGAGGATTGTAGATAAGGTTGGTGGTGAAGATTTTATCAATAATACCTTTTTCATAGTATTCATCGAATTTCTTAAAACCGTCAACGAACAGACCGAAGGTTGAGAAAATGAAGATTCTTCTTGCTCCGCGTTCTTTGAGCTGAGCGGCAACATCGAACATTGAACCGCCCGATGAAATCATATCATCAACAACGATCATATCCTTACCTTCAACACTTTCACCGAGATATTCGTGTGCTAAAATCGGATTTTTACCGTCAATAACTACGGAATAGTCACGACGCTTGTAGAACATACCGAGATTTACACCGAGTACTGATGAATAGTAAATTGAACGCGACATACCGCCTTCATCAGGAGAAATAACGAGTACATTGTCAGCATCAAGTTTAATATCGGGAACACTCTTTTTGAGAGCTTTGATCATCTGATAAGTTGCCTGAACATTATCAAAACCGTCGAGCGGAATAGCATTCTGCACACGCGGATCGTGGGCATCGAATGTGATGATATTTTTAACACCCATACCAACGAGTTCCTGGAGTGCAAGTGCACAGTCCATAGACTCTCTTGTGGTTCTGCGGTGCTGTCTGCCTTCATAAAGCATCGGCATAATAACAGTAATTCTGCTTGCCTTACCGCCCATTGCAGCAATAACACGCTTCAAATCTTGGAAATGGTCATCCGGACTGAAAGGCACTTCCATACCGTACATCTTGTAAGTCACGCCGTAGTTAAAGCAGTCACTTATAATATAAGCATCAATACCTCTTGCAGTATGCTTTAAAACTGCTTTAGCCTCACCTGTACCGAAACGGATAAGATCGGGCTGAATAATGTAACTGTGATCGGGTGACATACCGCGCGAAGAAGTGAGATAGTAGTTTACCATATCAGCAAACTTTTCGCAACCTTTCATCGGAATGATAGCAAGGTCTCCGTGAGGAGTGTGAGTTAAACTTGTGTTGGACATCTATTTTAAACCCCCTAATTTAAATCGCTTATATTTTAACATAAAACTCGCAATCTTTAAAGTGATTTTCTCGAAAAAATATAAATATTATGACTTTTCACAAAAAATATTGAATTTTTCAGCAATTTTCGACACACTGAACGAATATGATTATATATTATCTTTTCATTAAAAAGCATTTTGTAAGCATTTTTCACATATAGTATCTCACAGATAATTTTTAAAAATGTATATGTTTAATTTAGGAATATTTTTTAAAAAAATTTTCAAAAAAGTATTGACAAAAGTGGGTGCGGGTGTTAAGATAATATATGGTTAGCAGGCGCTAATTGTTTTTGAAATGCACGAGTTAGCATAAACTAATCGGGAGAGATGTATTATGACTTTAAAAGATGCTCAAGAGGGTAAGGAGTATATCATTCGCGAAATCGAAACAGACGATGAAGAGTTGGATATGTTTTTGTTTTCACTCGGCTGTTACAGCGGCGAGCCTATAACAGTCATCTCTCATTTAAAGGGCGGATGCGTCGTTTCCATTAAAGACGGAAGATATAATATAGATAATCAGCTGGCAGAGGCTATCATCATTTAGTGGTTTTAGCTAAAGTAATCCGCTGATTACTTTTTTGGCAAGAGGTTAGCAAATGCTAACTTTAACATATATCTTACAGTTGATCTGTGAAAATAACCAATAAACATATTCAAGGGGGAAACCAAGATGAGAATTGCTTTAACAGGCAATCCGAACAGCGGTAAAACAACAATGTACAATGCGCTGACCGGCAGAAATGAAAAAGTCGGCAACTGGGCAGGCGTTACCGTTGAAAGAAAAGAACATTCTATTAAAAAGAACCTCTACAGCGGTAATGAAGAACTGATTGCAGTCGATCTTCCGGGCGCGTACTCAATGTCGCCTTTCACAAGTGAAGAAAGCATCACAAGCTCATATGTAAAGCACGAAAACCCAGATGTAATCATTAACATCGTGGACGCTACCAATTTAAGCCGTAGCTTATTCTTTACAACTCAGCTTTTGGAACTCGGAATTCCGGTTGTAGTGGCACTCAACAAAGCTGATATAAATAAAAAGAAGGAAACCAAAATCAACGTTAAAGAACTGGCGGCAGTTTTGGGTTGTCCTGTTATTGACACTGTTTCAACATCATCAACCGGCTTGGCTGAAGTTGTAAAATGTGCAGTTGAACAGTCGGGTAAGGAGCAGAGCGCACCTTATGTTCAGGGTGATGTTAATCTTACCGACAAAAAGGCTGTTGAATATGCAGACAGAAAGCGTTTTGAATTTGTAAATCAGATTGTAAAATCGGTTGAAACAAGAAAAGTACTTACAAAAGAGAAAAACTCACAGGATAAAATCGACGCTGTTTTAACAAGCAGATGGTTTGGTATTCCATTCTTCGTAGTTGTAATGTTCCTTGTATTCCAGATCTCACAGGCATGGGTTGGCCCGTGGATTGCAGACGCATTTGTCGGCTGGCTTGAAATGTTCCAAGGCTGGGTAGGCGGTCTGCTCGAAAACGCAAATCCGTTACTTTCAGCATTACTTGTAGACGGTGTAATCGGCGGTGTTATCGCGGTTATCGGCTTCTTACCGCTTGTAATGGTAATGTACTTCCTCATTGCATTGCTCGAAGACTGCGGTTATATGGCCCGTGTTTCCGTTGTACTTGATCCGATTTTCAAAAAAGTAGGTTTGAGCGGTAAATCTGTAATCTCCTTTGTTATCGGTACAGGTTGTGCAATCCCGGGTATTATGGCTTGCCGTACTATCCGTAACGAGCGTGAACGCAGAGCAACTGCTATGCTCACACCCTTTATGCCTTGCGGTGCGAAGTTACCTGTTATCGCACTTTTTGCGGGTGTATTCTTTGAAGATGCTGCTTGGGTAGGCACACTTATGTATTTCGCAGGTATCGTGATTATCTTCCTTTGCGCATTACTTATTAACAAAATCACAGGCTACAAATCAAGAAAATCATTCTTCATTATCGAACTACCCGAATATAAAGTTCCTTCTCTTGCAAGGGCATTCGGTTCAATGTGCAGTCGCGGTTGGGCATACATAGTAAAAGCATCAACAATCATCCTCCTTTGCAACACCGCAGTACAG
>JAXJSX010000171.1:0-5464 GCA_036309925.1 Acutalibacteraceae bacterium
CTTGTTTAAAAATAAAACAAATACTGCACAATCCAAAAGGTACAACAACATCACACCCAAAGACTTAACTAAAATTTGCACAAGCCAAAAGGTACAATAACATCAAACCAGAGCGCGAGGCCGAAGGCTAAGCTACAATTCTAATCAGTGCAAATTACGCGTCTGAAAAAACGCGTTTGAAAAATAATGGTGGGGGATAAGAGTAGGGTTACGATTAAATTTGGTAGCATCATCAGACCGTTTAAAATGTCAGCGACCTCAAAAATGCTAAGTTCCGGGATACACGCACCCAGGGATGTGAACACGCAGAAAAGCACACAATATATCCTTACACTTGTGTTTGTTTTAAATAAGAATTTGCAACAGCATTTACCGTAGTAACTCCACCCGACTGATGCAAGTATCCCGAAAAATAAAGTCGAGAGTGCAACAAACATCTGACCTGACTGCGCGAACACGCTCGTAAACGCATACATCGTGAAATTTACAGGTGACACTCCGCATAGCAGATGTGAGCGGGTTGTGATGATTGCGAGTGCGGTAATCGGGCACATCACCACCGTGTCAAAAAACACCTCAAAAATCCCCAAACAGCCTTGTTTGAACGGGGTTGACTGTGCACTTGCGTGTACTATCGGCGCTGTCCCCATCCCCGCTTCGTTTGTAAAAATTCCGCGTGAAATGCCGTATCTTACCGAGTTTGAGAGTAAAAACCCCGTAGTGCCGCCTGATACCGACTTAAAATTAAATGCGGATGAAAAAATGTCTTTTATCGCAAGGGGGATTTGCGTGTAGTTTCGCATTATCACAAATAAACACCCCAAAATGAACGCACCTGAGAGTATAGGCACGACTGCCCCTGCGATTTTTGACAGTTTGTTTGCCCCGAAAGTGAGCATAATCAGTACGACTGCACCAAAGATAATCCCTGTGATAATTTTAGGCGTGCCGAACACCGACTGCATAGCCACAGCCGACGCACCTGACTGCGTGATACCGCCCGTACCGACTGACGAAAACACCGTGAGCAGCGCAAATGCAATGCCGAGCGGATACAGTTTGGGCAGACGGTTTGTGATTACATACATAAGTCCGCCACGATCGCCCTCACGGTAGTTCATTGCAAGTACGACTTCGGAAAATTTGAGTATCATACATAAAAACGCACCGACTACCATCCAGAAAATCGCACCCACACCGCCGAGTGCCAATGCCGTGCCAACCCCCGCAATGTTCCCGATACCCATCGTGCCTGACAGCGCAACGCACATCGCACCAAACGGGGATGTCCCTTTTAAGTTTTTATTATGAGAAAAAGCGGTCTTAAAGATTGTTTTTAATTTAAAAAATTGAAAAAATCGGCATTTAACCGTCAAATAACCGCTTGTAAACAGCGTCAGCGGAAGTAAGAGATATGTCCAAAAAAAGTAATTGACCGTACTAATCACAAAATTCACCCGATTTATGTATATTCGTCTGCTGCGGTGTTAAGAATATAATCGGGCGCAAAGCCTTAAATTTAATCAAAGGACGGTATTGATTATGCAAAGCAACTGCAAAGCAAACCATTGTATTGAGTGTAGCGTAGTTTCTTGTAAAAACCATTGTTCTACTGAAAACTACTGCGCACTTGATAAAATCAAAGTAGGCACACACGAAACCAATCCGACAGTTGACCAATGTACCGACTGCCTTTCATTTGAAATGAAATAAGGGAAGTTTAGCAATCCGATTTTTCGGATTGCTAAATTTTCTACATATTATAAGGGGGATTATTATGAATTTTCGCACTGACCTTGCAATCGAGATTAAAGAGGCTGTCCCGGGTGAGCGTGACGGTGTTGTATGCGAGCAACTTTCAATCGGTGAAGTGGATATTATCAGAATGACAGTTGAAAACGAACGCGGAGAGCGGACTTTAAACAGACCGCGCGGTAAGTACATCACCATTGAAGCCTCCCCGTTTCGTTCACACTACGAAATAAATGAGGATTGCAGGATTGCTACATCCAACGAACTCAAATCAATGCTCCCCAAAAGCGGTACTGTGCTGGTTTGCGGTATCGGTAACACCGATATTACCCCTGATTCCTACGGTCCTCGTGTCGGCGCACAGGTGCTTTCCACCCGACATATCGGTGACGAACTTGCTATGCTCGGAAAACTGCGGGCTGTTGCGGTGATTTGTCCGGGTGTACTCGGGCAAACGGGTATGGAAACGATTGAAATCATCAAAGGTGTTGCGGATAAAATCAAACCGAGTGCGGTTATTGTAATCGACGCACTCGCCGCACGGTCACTCGACCGACTCGGCCGTACGATCCAACTGTCAGATACAGGGCTTACTCCGGGCAGCGGGGTAGGCAATGCAAGGCAGGAAATCAGCAAGCGGACTCTGGGTATACCCGTCATTTCTGTGGGTGTGCCAACAGTAGTGGATGCCTGCACAATGGTCAGCGACTTTGGAGGTAATTGTGAGCATCATAATGCAAGGAATATGGTAGTCACCCCAAAAGAGATTGATTTGATTATATCTCACGCCGCAAGACTTACCGCACACGCAATTAACTGCGCTTTGCAAACTGATATTTCATCCGAAGATCTGTTGACGCTTATTAGTTAAAAAACTGTTGACTAAAAAGGCAAAAAATGATATTATAAAAGTAGAAATTTTTTCGGAGGACTTTAAAAAATGGCAACGGCAAGACACGCAAAAAAAGGAACGGTGCGAAAGTCAAATAAACGTACACGGTTACTCACCGTTTTATTTGTGTTGCTTTTTGTATTCGGTGCATTTTTGGCACTGTACCCGTTTGTCAGCGACCTTTTTGTGTCCAAACAACAAGCGCAGGCAATCGCAGATTATCAATCATATATAAATTCACTTGACAGGCAGATTGTTGACGAGCAGTTTGAAAAGGCTCAACAGTACAACAGTCAAAACAATACCGACGGTTATGAAGACGCACTGAATCTCGGCGAGAGTATGTGCGTTGTAGAAATTCCATCTATCGGCGTTGAATTGCCGGTGTATCACGGCGTATCCGCAGAAGTGCTGGATTTTGCACTCGGCCATATTGAAAATTCATCGTTGCCTGTCGGCGGTGAAGGCACCCACTGTATCATCACAGGGCATACAGGACTTGCGCGTGTGCGAATCTTGGACGATCTTATAAATGTAAAAATGGGAGAAGTATTTTACATACACGTTCTCGGCAGAACGCTCGAATATAAAGTAGACCAAATCAAAGTAATTGAGCCGACAGATATGACATATCTGCAACCCGAAGCCGGCAAAGATTATGTCACATTGCTTACCTGCACACCGTATGGCATCAACTCTCACCGTTTGATTGTGCGCGGAACGCGTGTGGGCACTCACGATATTCAAGAGGATGAATCCGAGACCGCAACCGATATTACATCTGCAACCGAGATCGAAACTGATACAGAAGAACCCGACCTTACAAACGCACCTCGCAGAAGTATGGTAAATATTATTTGGATCATCAGTATCATATCCTTTATGTTCAGTTTGATCGTGCTTATTATCATTATTCCGAAACCGAAAAGGCGCAAATCCGCAGAGCCAAAGAAGTCTGAGAGCGATGAAATTTGAAGAGTTTAAAGAGGTAATGGGATGGGTTGTTTTAGGAATTAAAACTGCCCTGAAAGCAATATTCAATTTGTTTAAAAAACTGTTTTACCTTATAAAAAAGGGGATAAATTGCATAGTCGCTTTTGCGCACCGTGAAAGAAAACCAAGCAAAAAGGCATATGCAGTGCGTACTGTAATCGGTATCTGCCTGCTTACAGTCGGATTTCTGACAGCACTGTATCCGTTTGTGTCGAGCGTTGTAAAGTCTAACACAATAAACCGTACAGTCAGAGAGTTTGACGAACAAATAAAGGCTATCGAGCAGGCACAGGTGAGTACAACCGCAACAGGCGATACCGATACCGATAAAACCGCTCGCACCAATAAATCAGCCACGCCTACATACCGCCCCTTGAGCGAACTTTACGAGTGGATGCGCAACTATAATGTAGATTTATTCGAGAACGGTCAGGAAATTTCAGACGAAGAGGATTTTACCGGTTTTGACATTGATTTGGCTGAGTTCGGACTTAAAAATGATGTTATCGGGGTTATAGAAATTCCGAAAATCAACCAAGAATTACCGCTTATTATGAATGCGGAATACGATGTAATGTTCGACGGCGCGAGCGTTTTAGGGCAGACATCGTTGCCAATCGGCGGGGTGAATACAAACTGCGTTATCGCAAGCCATCGCGGGTCTGTGAGTGCGGAACTTTTCCGCAATATTGACAAACTCGAAATCGGCGATGAAGTGTACATCCGTACGCCTTGGGAGAAGATGACTTACAGGGTGGTTGAAACCGAAATTGTAAATAAAAACGCCGTGTCTGAAATCAAAATACAACAGGGGCGTGACCTTGTAACGCTGTTGTCCTGTCATCCGTACCAAATAAATAACCGCAGATACCTTGTATATTGCGAAAGAGCAGACTAAAAAAGTGCGGGTGACCGCACTTTTTTACATTTTAGGAGGAACTATGTTTAAATCAAAAACCGCAATACTTTTTGACCTTGACGGCACTATCATAAACTCGCAAGCAGGCATATTCGCATCAGTCAGATACACAGCAGATAAACTGAATCTCCCGCAAAAGTCGGATACGCAACTTCGTGCTTTTATCGGGCCGCCGCTCGTTTTATCCTTTGCGAAATACTATAATTTATCCGACTGCGACGCTCAAAATGCGGTTAAAATTTACCGTGAGTTTTACAGTCGTAAGGGGGTTATGATGTTTGATGTGTACGCTGGACTTGAAGACACATTGAAAACCCTCAAAAACGCAGGCAAGCGGATGTTTGTAGCTACTTGCAAACCCGAAAAATTCGCAAAAATCATTATTGAAAATCTCGGTTTTTCAAAGTATTTCAACGGTGTCTACGGCATTTTTTCATCCGATATGCACACCACCAAAAAGCAAGTCATAACAAGGGTGATGCAGGAGAATAGTCTTTCAGCGAATGAGTGCGTGATGGTCGGTGATACATCTTTCGACATCATCGGCGCTCACGAGTGTAACCTACCGTGCATTGCGGTTGAATACGGCTTCGCTGATGAAAACGGACTGACGGGTGCTGAAAAAATCGTGAAATCCCCAAGTGATATAAAATCGCTTTTTATCTAAACAGATTTTTCACATTTTCAACCGCCTCGACCAGCCAAAATCCCACCTTATACTTCTCACGGTTTTCAACAATCTGCACTTGATCGTCATTTAAAACATCTTCAATATCATCGCGTGAAGTCACACTCGGCACACACAGTTGAGGGAACATCACACACCACCAATTTTTGCCCTGCGCCTTGCCGATTTTAACCCGCACCGCCTCATACACTCCCGCAGGCAAGGTCACATTTTCATATTC
>JAXJSX010000172.1:0-2410 GCA_036309925.1 Acutalibacteraceae bacterium
TACCAAGTCTGAATGTCCCCAGTTTCATTGAGAACTACTGTCAGAACACAATACTGTTTACCGTTATACTCTTTTACAACCTGCATTTTTTTAGTTTTTGCCGTAGTATCTTCAGTCAATAAGAAAGCAAAATCGTTGTATTTTTCGGGGATAATTTTGCCGTCTTCTGCAAAATCATAGCCTATTTTATCGAGCATAAGATTGTCAACCGAATATTCCTTTATTGATGCGCTGTACTGAACACTTACAGTTGACAGTGAGATAATAAACACTGACAGAACGAGAATTATGTACATATACGCAACAACAAGCGACATTGTAAAGCCTTTTTTATTGCGAAGTAGATTTTTAATTTTCATCACTATTCTACTCCAATCACAATTTCTTCGTCCATAAGATACAATTCTTGCACCTGTGCGGAGTCAAACGGGTTTAATCTGATTGCTCTGACTGTGAAGCCACCCGTGTTTTTGTTGTATACAAATGAAATTCGGTAGTAAGAATCTACATTTGATTCCTGATCTTCAAGCAACTTGTATTCATCATCATATGTGAAATGATAGGTATCCATTTCCATACTCGCATTTACATCTGTGACTTTGTTTTGCATATCTTCTATGGACTTGTGATTAAACGCAAAATACTCAGTTCTTTCACCGAAGTAAAATTTTAGCGATGAATCGGCATTTGTTGAAAAATGGTCACTTATCAAGCACTCTTTTAAGTTGTTGACTTCTGATGTCGCCCAATACTGATCATAACCTAAATCGACAATTTTAGTTGATGTGTATATGACTGAAATTGAACTAATAGACACTATTACGACTACAACGATTGAAACAATAACCTCAACCATTGAGAAGCCTTTTCTGTTTGTCATAATTGCACACCTGCCTTTTTAATTAGAAATTATTTTCTGTGTTGTACGATTTCATATACAATGCGCCTGCAAGATCAAGCGCTCCCACACTATCCGCGAAGACTGATGGGTCAACTCTGCGGAATGTAACTTTGTTCTGCTCGTCATTTGAAAGTCTGTCAACCAAAAATGCAAATCTTTCAGGGATGTTAAGCAAAACATATTCAAAGTCATTTAAATTTTTGTTTTGTTGGTTAAATTCATTGTAAAGTAAAATACGCTTTAAAATACTGCGGAAATTTTCCTCGACCATTTCTTCTTCGTTCTGCGGTTCGGGTCGTTGCATAAATTTCGGCAATTTTTTCGGCGCTTTACGGGTAAACACCTTGGTTTTTGCCGCTATTGACAACTGCTCAGCTTGTCTAATTTTTTCTTCTTCAAGGCGTTGTTGCTCGATTTCTTCTTCGGTCAAGCCATATTCTGCGCCGTCATCTTTATTAAGGTACGGTGCATCTTCAATCGGCTCTTCCTCTGCGTCAACGGAACCATCTTCTGTTTTCTGCTCATTTTCTGAAACTGCAACTGTAAGTTTCTTTGCCTTTGCGGTTTCCTGTGCATTGATTACTGCGAGTTCTGCAACATCGTGATTCCACAAAGTTTGTTCATTGACAACAGTTTCACTTGCGATTATGCTGTAGCCGAACGGCAAATTTGAAAAACCTGCTGTTTTGCCTTTTGAACTGACTACTATTTGAGTGTCGTTCTCATTGATATCGACAAACAAAAACGATTTACCTTTGTTTTTGTTGTTTGCAGCCAAAGCGCAATTCAAAGCCGAATTTGACGCATAAGTGATACCTGTCAGCGGAATTTTTTCGTTTGCAAAAAGTTTCTTTATTTCTGTTAAAAGTGTTTTATGTACAATTACAGAAGCATATGTTGAATAACTTTTGTTTGAGGATACTTGAAAATAGTGTATATCGAGATCATTGTAGTTGCTATACATTCCCTCGGACTCGACTTTCAAAGCGCCTGCTATTTTAAAGCGTGATAAGTTTGGTGTGTTGACTATGTCAACCGCTACGCAATAATCGGGTAAAACTAAATAAATGTTTTCAAAACCCGTTGCTATTTCTTTAATTTTAGACATATTCTCGTGAAGGATTTGTTGTTCCTTGCCGTTATGAAACAAACTCGCATCATAATCAATAAACTCAAGTGCCGACGGATTGAAGCCGCCCGTCGGGCATTTAAGCAAGCGCAATTTTGGCTCGCGTCTGTCAAAACCGATTATTATTGCGGATTTACCGCTACCTTTTGCCATACCTTTCTCCTTTAACCTGCTCTGCGTGCGTATACAAATGTAAATTCTCTACTATCATCGCCTTGGTTAATTGTGCAAATGCACTTAACCATTTTACCGGATACTTCGACGGTTATATCTGTGATTAAATCAAATTTGATCGAAATTTCCGGATTGCCACTATCGTCTTTCGGCCACTCGGGAATTACATAGCCTTGGATTGAGAGTTGCTTTTCGGAAGTGCTGAA
>JAXJSX010000173.1:0-4389 GCA_036309925.1 Acutalibacteraceae bacterium
AAATTACGCGTCTGAAAAAAACGCGTTGGAAAAAAAGCAAAACGGACCGCTAATCCCCTGGCGGTCCGTTTTGCTTAGAGTGTATGAAGAAAATTAGTAGAAAACTTAAATTATGTCCCTCTCCGTACATTATTGTATAATGTTTTGCAAGATTTGTCAATCAACATAATGCACAATAAAAAATAATAAATTCAGCATTATTCACAATATCCACTACTTTTTTTGGAAAACTCGCACATAATCCACCTGATATGTAATCGGGAACTGAGAGTCGTCGGCATCCCCAACATTCTGCGGTTGAAGTGCTAAATTCAGCAACAGATAATTGGCGTAATGCAACTCTGCTTGATCCTCGCCTGTTATGTCGATTTCACCAACCGTCACATCATCGAAATAAAACCTCATACGGTTTTCGTCCCAATCAATACCGTAAGTATGAAAATCCGCACCAAGTTCATCACGCGCACTGTAATATGTCGGCACACTGCCATCAGTGTCCCACAGATGAACGTGGTTACCATCGGAATCCGCCCAATGAACATTGGCTTCGTATTTGTAAAAGTCCTGTCCGTATGCCTCAACAATGTCAGTTTCACCCGAAATCGGCCAGTAATCTTTATCACCCATCATCCAAAATGCCGCCCAAGAAGTTTCAGGGGCATTGCCGGACGGCAGTTTTGCACGCATTTCGATTGCGCCGTATTTAAAAGAATGTTTGCCCTGCGTGTTGATCGAACCACTTGTATATTCAGCGGTGCGGCCGGGCGCATCGTACTCCTCTTTGAGCGCAACAATGTTAAGCAGTCCGTCTTTTACGAACACATTTTCTTGTCTGTCAGTATAATACTGCGGCTCGTTATTGCGGATAAAGCCGATTTCATACTGCCAATCATCGAGATTTAAACTGTCGCCGTCAAATTCATCGTGCCAAACAAGTTCGTATTCTTCGTTGTGCAGAAAGTCGTTTTCGCCGAGATTGTCAGCGCTGACCAGTTGTTGCTGTTCACCGCAAGACGAAAGACTTAAAACGGTTGCGAGCACGAGCGCGGTTGTAATAATTTTTTTCAACATAAAATTCACCATTTAAAAGAACATTCCGGGGATAATGTATGTAATGATTGACATAATGATACCTGCAGTCAGCACTCCAAGACATACCGCAGGTATGCTGTATTTCAAGCGTACATTCATAAACGATGCAATCAGCGAGCCTGTCCATCCGCCTGTACCGGGCAGAGGTATCGCAACAAAGCAAAAAATGAATAGAATTTTACCCCATTTTGTCTTATTTTGGGTTTCGGCACTTTTCGTTTCCGCTTTTTTCTCGAATTTATCTACGATTTTTGTTAAGATTCCGTGTTTTCGCATAAACGCAAAAACCTTTTTGATGAAAATTAAAATAAACGGCAACGGCAGAATGTTACCAATCAAACAAATCGGGAATGCGTAAACCCAATCAATACCGAGAATTGCAGATGCGATAAGTCCGCCTCGGAGTTCCAAAATCGGCAAAAGAGAAATTATAAACACAATGAGTATCGGCGGGATGCCCTTATCTTGCAACCACTCGGTCATCGAGCCTGCAAGACCGTTATCAGACGACATTGCAATAAAATCAACCATTAAAACTCTCCTTAATTTTTAAATAAGTTTCCGCCACAGCAATCAATAGCGGCGATAAGTGGGAAATTTTCAAATTGAAGTTTTTTGACTGATTCACATCCTAAATCATCAAACGCAATAACTTCACACGATGTAATACACTGCGATGCAAGTGCGCCTGCGCCGCCGATAGCACAAAGATAGACAGCGCCGTTTCTCACTATTGCATCACATACCGCTTGATTTCGCTCGCCCTTGCCTATCATACAACTAAGGCCCATATCGAGCAAAGTCGGCGCATACGGATCCATTCTGCTCGATGTAGTCGGGCCGCAAGAGCCGATTGCAAGGTGCTTTGGTGTGGGTGTCGGTCCCGCATAGTAAATGCTCGCACCCGAAATCTCAAACGGCAACGGCTCACCCTTTTCTATCAACTCGAAAATACGTTTGTGTGCGGCATCACGCGCTGTGTACACGGTGCCTGAGAGTAAAACTCGGTCGCCTGCTTTGATATTTTCCGCACACACTTTAAGGTCGGCTGTGTTTATTTTGTGTTCCATTTAAGCCTCCGTCAAATCAATCTGCTCGAGCGCAAAAATAATATCGTCACGCGTTTCAATAACGGGTAGTGTAACCGTTTTGCCCTGAGTGGTGTCGTCGGTTGTATTTTCGTCAGCATTCACCGCTACTTCCTCTGCTTTTTCGGTTGACTCATCAACTTTTTCGGGTTCTGCAGTTTCTTCTGTTACTAAAATATCAGCGACTTGCTCGATTTCCTCGCCGTCGCCTGTGGTTATCAGTCGGTCGCGTTCGAGTTCGATGATACGGTCAGCCAAAACTGCGAGTTTTGCACGAGTGGTGTCGAGTTGTGCAGACAATTCCTGCTCGCGCTCGGATAAAGTCTTGCGCTCGGCTTCAAGTTCAGCGATTTTCGCCTTTGCCTGCTCACTCGACAGTTTACTTTTAAGTTCTTTATTTTCCATTTTAAGTTCGGCGATTTTCTCGACATACACACGCAACTTTTCGTCGTAATCGCGCACGAGAGTGCTGATACAACTCAACACCTCGGTTTTATCAAAACCGCCGAACGCACGGGCTTTAAATTTAATTTCCATAATTAAAACGCAATTTTCTGTGCGATATACTCTTCGAGTTTGTCAATATCCACCAAAGTCTGTTCCATTGTATCACGGTCACGGACGGTGACTTTACCGCTTTCCTCTGACTCAAAGTCGTAGGTGATGCAAAGCGGAGTGCCTGCTTCGTCTTGTCTGCGGTAACGCTTACCGATTGAGCCTGCGTCGTCGTAATCGACTGAGAACTGCTTTGACAAGCGGTTGTAAATTTCAAGTGATTTATCAGAAAGTTTCTTTGAAAGCGGAAGAATTGCCGCTTTAATCGGTGCGATTGCAGGGTGGAATCGCATTACAACACGAGTGTCGCCCTTATCGTCAACCTCTTCGTCATACGCTTCGCAAAGGAGTGCCAAAGCCATACGGTCAGCACCGAGTGACGGCTCGACAACATACGGCAGATATTTTTCATTTGTAGTCGGATCGAAATATTCAAGCGATTTGCCCGATGTGTTCTGGTGTTGAGTTAAGTCGAAATCGGTTCTGTCAGCAATGCCCCAAAGTTCGCCCCAGCCAAACGGGAATAAATATTCAAAGTCGGTGGTAGCATTGGAGTAGTGCGAAAGTTCCTCTTTGTCGTGGTCACGCATACGGATATTTTCTTCCTTGATGCCAACATCCAAAAGGAATTGACGGCAATAATCCTTCCAATAAGCGAACCATTCGAGGTCTGTACTGGGTTTGCAGAAAAATTCGAGTTCCATCTGCTCAAATTCGCGGATACGGAAGATGAAGTTACCGGGGGTGATTTCGTTTCGGAATGATTTACCGATTTGTGCGATGCCGAAAGGTACCTTTCTGCGGGTGGTACGCTGAACATTAGCAAAGTTTACGAAAATACCCTGTGCGGTTTCGGGACGCAGAAAAAGTTCGTTTTTAGAGTCTTCGGTTACACCTTGGAAAGTCTTGAACATAAGGTTGAACTGGCGGATGTCAGTAAAGTTAGTTTTACCGCAATCGGGGCAAGCGATGTTATTGTCACGGATATAGTCGGACATCTGCTGATTTGTCCAGCCTGCAGGATTTGCGCCTGCGGCTTCGATGAGTTGGTCTGCTCTGTGACGGGTTTTACATTCCTTGCAGTCCATAAGCGGATCGGAGAAACCGCCGACGTGTCCGGATGCAACCCAAACCTGCGGATTCATAAGGATTGCGCAGTCAAGACCGACATTGTATTCGTTTTCCTGAACAAATCGTTTCCACCAAGCCTTTTTAACATTATTTTTAAATTCTACACCCAGCGGGCCGTAATCCCACGAGTTTGAAAGGCCGCCGTAAATCTCTGAACCCGGATATACAAAGCCTCTGCCCTTACAAAGCGCTACGATTTTATCAAGTGTTTTTTCGCTGTTTTTCATAATCTAACATTCCTTTCGAGTGTCTGTGGATACAATTATCCATATTACTTCAATTATAACACAATAAATCCCGATTGTCGAGAGTTTTTTATGATAGTTTTCAAAAACTGCAAAAAGCACCCTTTGGGGCATCTTCTTTACGAAGTGCCTCCATTTTCCTTTTATAAGAGAAATGATACTTTCGGATTGTGAAAGTGTCATAGTGGGTTACGTACTTTGAGAAAGGTAAATACTCGCCGAAAATAAAGAGTATTTTTCTCGGCAGGTAAAGTGATATTGCAAACTAAAAGTTTGCA
>JAXJSX010000174.1:0-15896 GCA_036309925.1 Acutalibacteraceae bacterium
GCGGTAATGAGGTATTTGACAAAGCCATTCCGATGAACTCTATCGGTTTCTTTGGTCTACACGTTATGACTGCCGGAACTTACGTGGGCGAAATGTATGAGGAAAAGACCGACAGTACATTAAAAAGACTGTTTACAAAGGACGGTTTGCTCAAAGGCTTCATCCTGATCGGCAAGACCGAACGAGCCGGAATCTATACCTCTCTCATTCGCGAAAGAACACCGCTTGACACGATTGACTTTGAAACAATGAAAAAAGTTGCGACTTCCGTTGCATTTTCTCCTGAAAATCGTAGAAAAAAGTTTGGAGGTGTGGTATAATGGTAATTGTAGATGTATCAGCACTCGGCTATAAGGAGTTAAACGATACTTTGCGTAAAACCGAAGGTGAAATCAAACTCACAAAATGTTGCGGGCAGCGTTTTATCGCGGCAGGGATGTCAGAGCGTTCCGTTCAAATCGAAGGAGTGCCCGGAAATGCGCTTGGTGCATACTTAAACGGCGCTGAAATCTCGGTTTTCGCCAATGCACAGGATGCAGTCGGCGACACTATGAATGAGGGTAAAATAGTCGTTCACGGTAATATCGGTGACGCGGCAGGATACGCAATGCGCGGCGGTAAGATTTATGTTAAAGGCAATGCGGGGTATCGTGCAGGTATTCATATGAAAGAGTACAGAGAGAAAAAGCCGGTTATGGTAATCGGCGGTACTTGTGGCAGTTTTCTGGGTGAATATCAGGCAGGCGGTATTATCATCGCACTCGGTTTAGAATCGGGTGATCGTGACATTGTAAGCAATTTCCCTTGCACAGGTATGCACGGCGGGAAGATGTTCTTGCGATCAGACTGCGCAAACATTGACTTCCCGTCCACTGTGACAGTTTCGTCCGCAACAGATGAAGATTTATCAGAAATTGACGAATACATAACTGAATTTTGCGCCGAATTCGGTTATGATAAAAAAACAATAATGAATTCGCCGTTTACGAAAATTGTGCCTGACACTAAAAACCCGTATAAGCAGATGTATGTGGCGAATTAGAAAGTAGGTTGTTATGAAATATACAAAGCAAGAGGTTGCGCAATTTGTAGCCGAAGAAGATGTAAAATTTATTCGATTGGCTTTTTGCGATGTTTTCGGCAAACAGAAAAACATTTCTATTATGTCCGGAGAGTTAGACCGTGCTTTTGAATACGGAATATCAATAGATGCGTGGTCAATCACCGGATTTAATGTAAATATGCGCTCGGATTTATTTTTACATCCCGATCCTTCCACCCTGGCGATTTTGCCCTGGAGACCTGAACACGGCAGGGTTGTGCGTATGTTCTGTGATATTACTTGGCCTGACGGCACTCCGTTTGAATGTGATTCACGCCGGATCTTGAAATCTGCCATTGCCGATGCAGAAAATGCAGGTTACCGTTTTCAGTTTGGTTCTGAACTTGAATTTTACCTTTTCAAGCAAGACGAAGACGGTCAGCCGACTAAAATCCCTTATGACAATGCAGGATATATGGATATTGCCCCCGACGACAGAGGTGAGAATGTACGCAGAGAAATCTGTATGACATTAGAAAGAATGGGCATTTATCCCGAAAGTTCGCATCACGAGGACGGTCCCGGACAAAATGAAATCGACTTCCGCTATTCAGACCCCCTCACCGCCGCTGACAATGCTGTGACTTTCTGTTCTGTTGTTAAAACGGTAGCGAACAGAAACGGTCTTTTTGCGGACTTTTCACCCAAACCTCTCCCCGAAAAAGCAGGTAACGGTATGCACATCAACTTCTCCGTAAAATCGAAGTCAGGACAGTCCCCGTTACCGTCAGCGATTGCGGGTGTACTCAAAAATATTGCGGATATGACGGTGTTTTTTAATCCTACGGATGACTCTTACAATCGGCTGGGTAACAGCAAAGCACCCAAATACATCAGTTGGTCTGCGGAAAACCGTTCGCATCTTATTCGTATACCTGCAGCAGACGGTGAATTTAAACGCGCAGAACTTCGGTCTCCTGATCCTATGACAAATCCGTATATTGCCTACGCCTTAATGATTTACGCACAGCTTGACGGTATTCAAAACGAACTTGAGCTTATTCCTGTTGCGAATTTGAATCTATATAATTCAGATGAAAAATCATTGGAAAAATTCGATAAGTTGCCCTCTACTCTTGAAAAGGCAAAAGAACTTGCCAAATGCAGTGACTTTATAAACAGTCATTTACCCAAAGTGATTATTTCAGCTTATGCAGATTAAGGAGTTTTTTATGCAATCAGACGGGAGGGAGAACAGATGCCTTTCAAAGAACATACATACAGTGTGTTGATCGTTTGCGCATCGGAGAAACTCACCAACTCTTTAATGGATACGCTACCTGAAAAGAAGTATGCTCCGATTCGCGTTGTAAAAAGTATAAGCGAGGCTCAGCGTGATGTTCTTGAACGGTCGTATGACCTTATTATTATCAACACTCCGTTGCCCGACGATTTCGGCAGAAAGTTTTCTATTGACATCTGCGCACATAAAGGTAGTGTACCGCTTTTATTAGTTCGCAGTGAATTGTATGCGGAAACATATGATAAAGTTGTGGATTACGGTGTGCTGACGCTTCGCAAACCGACATCTGCATCAGTCATTTCTCAAAGTTTGGATTTTATGTGTGCAATCAGAGAAAGATTGCGAAAAATGGAGAAGAAAGCAGTTTCTCTTGAAGACAAGATGGCAGAAATCCGTATTGTAAACCGTGCAAAATGGGTATTGATTGAGCATTGCAGTATGGCGGAAACCGATGCGCATCATTATATTGAAAAGCAGGCGATGGACCGCTGTGTTTCTAAACGGGAGGTCGCAGAAAGTATTATAAAAACATATTCATAAGAAAAAAGGAGTTGCTTTCATCGAAAGTAACTCCTCTTAATTTAGAAAAATGTTAATTGGTTGGTTTTCGGTAGGAAATCAAGCACTCCTAATTGTTCGAGAGATTCAATAACCGATTTTGACACGCCTGCGGACTGCTGAATATCTTCGATTGAAAGGTATTTTTGCTTTGATGCCGCCTCCTCAAGTGCTTCGGCCGCTGCGCCGCCGACACCTGGGATTGATGAAAACGGCAGTCTGATTTTACCTTCCTCCAAAACATACTCGTGCGCCTTCGATTGATAAAAATCAATCGGCAGAAAATCAATACCGCGTTCCATCATCTCATTAACGATTTGGAAGATTGTAAAGGTTGCGTTTTCCTTGGCGCTTGCCTCTTTACCTTTGGCTTTAATGCCCTGCAAGGTCGCTCTTACAGCATCAATACCGCCCATACAAATCGCCGCATCAATATCCTCACCACGCACAGTAAAGTACGCCGCATAGTATGCCGCGGGGTGATACACCTTGTACCACGCAAGGCGCAAAGCCGCAATCATATACGCCGCCGCGTGTGCTTTAGGAAACATATATTTAATCTTCATACAAGAATCAATATACCACTGAGGGACATTATTATCACGCATAGCATTCATATGTTCGTCTGTTAAAAGTTTTGTTGCATTACCTTTACGCACGATCTCCATAATCTTAAAAGCCAATCCGTTTTCAACGCCCTTATGGATAAGGTAGACCATAATATTATCACGCGTACCGATAACTTCGGAGATGTCGCAAATGCCGTCTTTAATGAGTTCCTGTGCATTGCCTGTCCAAACATCAGTACCGTGAGAAAGACCTGAAATCTGAAGCAAGTCAGAGAAAGTTTTCGGTTTTGATTCCACGAGCATTTGGATAACGAAGTTTGTGCCGAGTTCGGGAAGTGATAATGTGCCTGTCGGAACGCCGATTTGTTCGGGAGTAACGCCGAGTGCTTCGGGCGACAAGAATAAACTCATAACTTTTTCGTCACTCATCGAAACTTCCATTACAGGTATGCCGGTGTTGCGCTCCAGATATTTATAAATTGTCGGAACATCGTGACCGAGAATATCAAGTTTCAAGATTGTATCGTGGATTGAATGGAAGTCGAAATGAGTGGTAATAGTGTCGGAATCCGATTTATCAGCCGGGTGCTGAATCGGGCAGAAATCATAGACTTCCATATTTGCGGGTACAACAACCATACCGCCCGGATGCTGACCTGTGGTAGCTTTACTGCCTGTACAGCCTTCGGTGAGCCGCTCGATTTCGGCTTTGTTGAGATGCAGATTACGCTCGTCCGCATATTTTCTTACAAAACCGTAAGCGGTTTTTGATGCCACTGTTGAAATAGTGCCCGCTTTAAACACACATCCCTCACCAAACAAGGTTTCGGTGTATTTATGCGCATTCGACTGATATTCGCCTGAAAAGTTCAAGTCAATATCGGGGACTTTGTCGCCGTGGAATCCAAGGAATGTTTCAAACGGGATGTCGTGACCGTCACGGTTCATAGGTGTGCCGCAATTCGGGCAGTCTTTCGGGGGCAAGTCAAATCCCGAACCGATCTCGCCGTTTAGGAAAAATTCGTTGTGTCGGCATTTTGGGCAGACATAGTGCGGTGCGAGCGGATTTACTTCGGAAATGCCAGTCATTGTTGCGACAAACGACGAGCCGACCGAGCCACGCGAACCGACCAAATATCCGTGTTCATTTGAGTCGGCAACAAGGCGCTGGGCGGTAACATACATTACCGCATAGCCGTTGGTGATGATTGAATTGAGTTCACGTTCAAGTCGTTCAGAAACATATTCGGGCAATTTCTCACCGTAAATCTCTTTTGCACGGCGGGTTGCGTCTTCTCTTAAAGTGACATCAGATCCTTCGATTGTAGGCGGGTAGTTGCCCGGCGGAATCGGGCGGACATCGTCTGCGATCATATCCGCAATTTTATTTGTGTTTTCAACTACGATTTCGTGCGCTTTAGCCTTGCCTAAATACGCAAAATCGCCGAGCATTTCATCTGTGGTTTTTAAATATAGATCCGCTTGAATGTCAGCATCTTTAAATCCCTGCCCCGCCATTAAAATCGCACGGTATTTCGCATCACGAGGGTGCAGAAAATGCACATCGCCCGTTGCGACAACCAATTTGTTTTGGCGGTCAGCGATTTTAATGATGGTACGAACGTGGTTTTGCAAGTCGAGTTCGCTCGATACTTTACCGTCACGCACCATAAACATATTGTTTGACATCGGTTGTACTTCGAGGTAATCGTAATAATTTGCGATTTCCATAAGTCTGCCCCACGGTGCGCCCTTTAAAATTGCTTGATAAAGTTCGCCTGCCTCACACGCACTGCCGATAATCAAACCCTCTCTGTATTTATCGAGTTCGCTCTTATATATAAGCGGTTTTTTATAGAAATTGTGCAGGTGCGCTGTAGATACAAGTTTGTAAAGATTTTTAAGTCCTGTCATATTCTTTACAAGGATAATCATATGGTACGAAGTGATTTTCTTTTTATTTTGACGCTTTTTAGGCGCTTCTTCGTTACCTGTTTCCGCACTTGTCACTTCCCCGTCGCTGGTCTGCTGAATTTGTGCGAGTTTTGTGTTGACTTGCGATAAAGTTTTACACTCTGCTTCGTGCAGTTTATCAATGAATTTATTGAAAATCTGACCGAGTACCCGTGCATCGTCACACGCACGATGGTGGTTAAATTCGGGCAGTTCAAGTGCCTTTGCAACAACATCAAGTTTATGTTTTGACAAATTGGGCAGTAACGCTTTCGCCATCGGCAATGTGTCGATATACACGGGATTGTATTCGATTTCGCACCGTTTTGCTGCCGCCCGAATGAACGACATATCAAAAGTCGCATTGTGGGCAATCAGCGGGCAGTCGCCTGCGTATTCCATAAACATTTCGAGTGCTTCACGCTCTTTAGGCGCATCTTTCACCATTTGGTCGGTAATGCCTGTCAATTCGATGATTTTCGGCGGAATTGCCTTTTCGGGATTTACAAAAATGTCAAATTCATCAATAATTTCACCGTCACGAATTCTGACTGCGCCGATTTCTGTGAGCCGTTCTTCGTTGGGGTTAAGTCCTGTCGTTTCAACATCGAAAACGATCATTTCATCGTCGATAGAAAGTTCGCTATCGCCTGTTACCGCATCAATATAGTCATTTACAAAATAGGCTTCTACGCCGTAGATTACCTTAAATTCGCCGCCGCCTTTACGGATTCTCTCAACCGCGTTCATTGCATTTGGGAATGCTTGAACAACACCGTGGCCGGTGATTGCAACCGCTTTATGCCCCCATTTATACGCAGTATTGATAAGGTCTTCTGCGGGTGTCATACCGTCTTTCGAGGACATAATGGTGTGCATATGAAGTTCAACACGCTTGTCTTCTGAAAGGTCTTCAACTTCGTAGTTTTTGACTGTCATAATCGCAGTCGGTTTCATAATGTAATCGTTTTCGTAGGTATCAAGAGTTATATCGCCCTTGACAACTGCATAAGTTCCTCCTTTTTTGCTGAGTATCGCATTATCAAGGCTTTGAAATTCACCCTCGTTCGCAAAACATTTAAGTATGTACGAACCTGTATAGTCGGTGATGTACATTGTGACAATATAACGGTTGCCCGCTCTCGTTTTGAAGTAGTCGGTCTTAAAGATTTTGCCGAATATTACAGCGTTGCCGTCTTCCGCAGAAACATCGCTAATCGGGGTGGGGGCGGTGCGGATTGCATGACCGATAACAATTTCAGCAGTATCGGGATAATAGCCGAGTTGTGCGGGAGTTTTGCCTGTAGCGATTGGTGCAGGTGCTTTTTTATTCGTATTTTTCGGGGTATATGCCACATCGTTTTTTAACGGTGGCGGAGTGTCGGGTACGGGTGCGGGATTGTACGCAACGGCGGACAAGACATTATCCCGAAGCATCTGCTCAGTAGTTTCGGTAATGCCCTGAAAATCGAGTTTGATATTAGTTTGGAAATGGCCGTTGATATAGTCTTTGATTAACTTGTCCGCACCAATTTCACGCATAACGGAAAGGCCGCCGTTTTTGAGTTCGATCGACAGTATATTATCGGAAAATTTACATTCCGCACCGTTTAAAAATCCGTTCATTTTGGGATGGTCGCGCTTTAAAAGTTTGAAAACATCAGTTGCGTATTCTGCACTGAAAGGTATATTTTCATATACAAATTCAACTCTTACCGCATTTAATTTAAACTCGCGCTGAATGTTTAATTCAAGCGCGAGCGTTTCATCATAGTTATGGTATTTCTGCGATTGGATTGTAATTTTCATCAATCGGTTTTGACGGTTGATTTTACAACTCAAAATCGGCAGTTCAAAATATTGTTGTAAAGATTTTGTATCTTGAAGATAACTTTTGAAAAGTTCGAAAAATGTTTTCACGGTCTACTCCTTTATACCGATTTCTTTCATAAGTTCATCAAAAAGTTCGTCCTCTGCAACTTTGCGGATAATCTCACCTTTTTTGAAAATAACACCGCAATTATCCCCGCCCGCGATACCGAAATCAGCCTCTTTTGCTTCGCCGGGGCCGTTGACAACACAGCCCATAACAGCGACTGTGATAGGCTCGCCTTTATAACTTTCGAGCGCAGTTTCAACCCGTTTTGCCAAAGAAATAAGGTCGATTTTTGTGCGACCGCAAGTCGGACAACAAACGATATTCGCTCCGTTGTTACGAAGTCCTACCGCTTTTAAAATATCACGCGCGGCTTTGATTTCGAGCGTTGGGTCATCAGTCAAAGACACACGGATAGTGTCGCCTATACCCGACAAAAGCAGACCGCCGATGCCTGCGGCGGATTTGATAAGTCCCATTCTCTGAGTACCCGCTTCTGTGACACCTAAATGCAGAGGATAGCGTGTGATTTCGGACGCGCGTTTATAAGCGTCAAACATCAAACTGACATTGGATGCCTTCATTGATAGCACAATATCAGAAAAATCGAATTTTTCGAGCAAGGATGCGTGATACATTGCAGAATCAACAAGTGCGTCTGCGGTAACACCGCCGTAACGCGCAAGAATGGATTTTTCGACTGAACCTGAATTGACGCCGATTCTGATTGGGATGTTGTGAGTGTTGCATTTATCCGCAACCGCTTTAACACGGCTTTCGTCGCCGATATTGCCCGGATTTATGCGGATTTTATCAACACCCGCGCTAACACATTCGAGTGCAATTTTATAGTCAAAATGAATGTCTGCAACCACGGGAATATTTATGTTTTCTTTGAGCGCACTAATGAGTTTTACATCATTTACAGTCGGCACAGCGGCACGGATAATCTCGCATCCTGCCTGTTCTAACGCTTTTGCCTGTTTCACGCTGTTTTCAATATCGTCTGCACGGACATTGAGCATAGATTGAATGGCGATGGGTGCGCCGCCGCCGATTACGGTATTCCCGATTTTAACTTGTTTTGTGTTTACGCTCATAATCAAAACTCCATTTTAAAATAAACTGAAAATATCTTTAACGATAATAATGCCCATAAAGATAAGCAATACGAGCATACCGACTGCGTGAACAATACCTTCTTTTTCGGGCGGGATTGGTTTTCTGCGGATACCTTCAATGACAAGGAATAAAATTCTGCTGCCGTCGAGAGCCGGAATCGGCAATAGATTAAACACGCCGAGGTTGATAGTGATAAGCGAGAGTATGCGCAGTAGATAAATAAGACCGCTTACACCGTTTTCGCTCACGCTTGTGACCGCTTGCGACATAATATTTGTGATGCCCACAGGCCCTGATACATCTTGCAAGCCGTATTTGCCTGTGACAAGGTCGCACAGCGACATTATAACATAGCGTGCCATTGAAAGTGTGCGACCGCCCGCCTCTTTGATAAGGCCGAAAATGTTAGTATCAATCGGGCTTACATAAAAGTCCCTGATCATATAGGTATGCCCTTCGTATTCTTCAAGGGCGAATTTAACCTGCGGTAAGTCTACCTTCTCGCCATCTCGCTGAACTTGCATTGATACAACGCCGTCGTCTGAAAGTGCGAGCATATAGTTTAAGTCGTCTGCTGAAAAAATGTTTCTGCCGTTGATTTTCTCGATTTTATCGCCGATTTGAAGTCCGCCGTCCCCGCAGGAAGTTGCGTTATCGTAAAACTTTGAAACGGTGGTGGAGGCGAGTTTATCTGATTGCAATCCGACTATTGTAAGGAGGATAGCAAAACCGAGAATGATGTTAAATATTGCGCCCGCTGCACAGACAATAATTCTCTGCCAGACTTTCGCCTTTGAAAAGGCTCGTTCGTCTGCACTTTCCCCGTTTTCGCCTTCCATTGCACAGTAGCCGCCGAGTGGCAGAATACGAATTGCATACAGCGTTTCGCCGTGCTGAAATTTAAAGATTGCAGGACCGAAACCTATTGCAAACTGATTTACCTTGATTTTAAAAAGTTTTGCAAAGATAAAATGTCCGAATTCGTGAATAAAGATGATAAGACCGAAAATAACGATTGCAATCAGCACCGGCCAAATTTTGTTCCAGATTTCTATTTTAATCAACTCCGTAATGCTTGTCGACCATTTCGCGAGCGGCGCGGTCGGTTTCAAGCAGTTGTTCTATGCAATTATATTCTCCCCTGAAAGTTTCGTATGCCATTTGTGCGATTTCTTCAATCTGTAAAAATCCGATTTTTCCCTTTAAGAATAAATCTACAGCACGCTCGTTTGCACCGTTGACAGCACAAGGAGTGATGCCCGAAAGTTTGATAGCATCCCTGCATATTCTAAGGCAACCGAAGGTGTCAGTGTCAGGTTCAAAGAATGTGAGTTTGCCGATTTTGGTTAAATCGAGTTTATCCACAGGTGACTCGAATCTGTCGGGATCTGTGAGTGCGAATTGTATAGGCACACGCATATCGGGTACGCCGAGTTGCGCAATTACAGAATTGTCAACGTACTCAACCATCGAATGAATGATGCTCTCTCTATGCACTACCACATCAATTTTCTCAGGCGCAATATCAAACAAATGCACCGCTTCGATTACTTCAAACCCCTTGTTCATCATTGTAGCTGAGTCAATGGTGATTTTTTGTCCCATATCCCAATTAGGATGTTTCAAAGCATCTTTTGCGGTGACATTCTTGAGGTCATCTCTCGATTTGCCGAAAAACGGCCCGCCCGATGCTGTTAAAATAAGTCGGCTGACATCTGACTTTTTATTGCCGAGCAGCGACTGATAAATTGCGGAATGTTCGGAGTCAACAGGCTTAATTTCAATGCCCGCAGTCTTTGCGGTTTTCATTATGATGTCGCCGCCGACTACCAATGTTTCTTTGTTTGCAAGTGCGATTTGCTTGCCTGCTTTGAGCGCATTATAGGTGGGATTAAGTCCGACCATCCCTACAAGTGAATTTAAAACGGTATCAGCACTTTGGAGGGTTGCGGCATCAATTAAAGCACTTTCGCCTGAAAGCACCTTTGTTTGAGTGTCTGCCACTTTTATTTTAAGGTTGTGCGCCGCAGTTTCATCAGTGACGACCGCAAGTTCGGGTTTAAATTCCCGAATTTGAGTTTCAAGAATGTCGATATTGCGGGCAGCAGTGAGTGCCTTGATCTTAATTTCGGGATGCAGTCTTGCCACATCAAGACTTTGTGTGCCGATTGAGCCGGTTGAGCCTAAAATAGATAAATTCATAATCTCACCTTATCTTATAATGAGCGGGAAAACTTGAATAAACATATACAAAATCGGAGCGGTAAGGATAACAGAGTCAAATCTGTCTAAAACACCGCCGTGTCCGGGGATGATGTTGCCATAGTCTTTAATGTTGCATTTTCTTTTGATTACAGAGAATACAAGGTCGCCGAACATACTGCCCACAGCGCTTATGAGTGCGTATAAAGCGAGGAGTAACCATTGAATATGTTCTGCGGTTGATAAAAAGAAAATTTTCCAAATAAGTCCGACAAAAAGGCAAAGCACGATATTTGATGCAACACCGCCGATTGCACCTTCCCAAGTCTTTTTAGGGCTGATACCGGGTGCCATTTTATTTTTGCCGAAAAATGTACCTGCAAAATACGCACCGATGTCGCAAAACCACGCACCGCCGATTGCGAGAATAAGAAGAAATACGCCGTCAGCGCCTGCGTAAGTTTCGGGGTAGATCACAGTTCCGCGCGCGAAAATCGTGAGTAATACAAACGAAAGGCTTACCATAAGTGTCATCATAAAACCAAAGGAAATTTCCTTTAACTGCACGGTTTTATATTGCTTTAAAATGATTGCAAAAAGTGCGAAAACATACAAAAGCGTACATAAGAGGCTGAGGTGAAAGCCTAAAAGCACGAAATATGCGGATGCAAGTGCGTAAACCAAGCAGGTAATGAAAATTGCGTTTGATCTTACATATTTTGTGGATTTAAGCACTTCATATACTGCGATAACTGTTGCAATCATTACGATTATGTTGAAGAAAATCGTGTTACGCAGACATATCGCTATGAGTGCGAGCGGTCCGCCAATCAATCCTGTTATAACTCTCTGTTTCATATAAATATCCTCATTTGTTTATTTTACTGCGCCGAACCGTCTGTCGCGCTGTTGGAATGCTTTTATTGCTTCATCAAGATGTTTTGGCTTGAAATCGGGCCATAAAACATCTGAAAACCAAAATTCGCTGTATGCTGACTGCCATAAAAGGAAGTTGGAAAGTCTATATTCACCGCTCGGGCGAATGATTAAATCAGGGTCAGGCATATAGTCGGTGTAGCAGTTTTTGGATATATCCTCTTCGGTTATATCATCTGCGTTTATCTCGCCGTCTGAAACACTTTTAGCAAGTTGCTTTACAGCGTGTACGATTTCATCGCGACCGCCGTAGTTTACAGCGAGATTACAAGTAAGTCCGGTTGCATCTTCGGATTCCCGCTCGGCGTTTATCATCAACTGCTTAATATCATCGGGCAGGGGTGTGCGGTCGCCGATAAATCGCAGACGGATGTTTTCGCTTTTGAAATTGGTGGAGTCTTTTAAGTATTTACGAAGCAGGTCCATAATCGCGTCTACTTCGGCTTTCGGTCTGCGCCAGTTCTCTGTTGAAAATGCGTAGACAGTTAGAAATTTTACGCCGATTTTGTTACAGTAGCGGGCAATATTTTTGAATGTATTACTGCCTGCTGAATGTCCCGCTGTGCGCGGCAGAAGTCGTTTTTTAGCCCATCTTCCGTTACCGTCCATAATGATTGCGATGTGCGCGGGGATGTTAGTTAAATCGAGATTTGGCATTGAGCGACCGCCTTTACTTGAAATTTTGTTATTCTTAAAAAGCACGAAATATCCGGAGGCGAATGCCCCCGAATATTTTGTCGGATTAAAGTTCCATTATTTCTTTTTCTTTGTCTGCACAAAGTTTATCTGCTTCTTTGCAGAATTTATCAGTTGATTCCTGAACTTTCTTTTCGCTGTTCTTTAAATCGTCTTCTGTGATTTCGCCGTTTTTCTTTTGTGCCTTATATTTTTCAATAATATCACGGCGCACTGAACGGACGGCCACTTTACATTCTTCAGCATATTTCTTAACATCTTTAACAATATCGCGACGACGCTCTTCTGTAAGCGGCGGGAAGTTAAGTCTGATTGATTTACCGTCATTATTCGGGGTAATGCCGATGTCAGACGCTAAAATCGCCTTTTCAATTTCTTTTAAAGTTGATGCATCCCACGGTTGAATAAGGATTGTGCGTGCATCAGGTACTGATACAGCCGCCATTTGAGAAATGGGGGTGGGTACTCCGTAGTAGTCAACCTGTACTTTGTTGAGCACAGCGGGGTTTGCACGGCCTGCGCGGATTGATGCGTATTCGCTATCAAGTGCCTTTACCGCTTTATCCATTTTTTCGTTACAGCGTTTCATTAAATCGTCCATATGTTACCTCCAAAAAATTATGCTATTTTACGATTGTTCCGATGTCTTCACCAAGTACTGCTTTTACCATATTATCAGGGTTATCCAATGAAAATACCAAAATCGGAATTTTATTGTCCATACAAAGTGATGCGGCGGTAGAATCGACAACGTGTAAGCCGTTACTTAATACATCAATAAGTTCAAGTTCGTCAAAACGCTTTGCATCGTCGTGCTGGTGCGGGTCTTTGTCGTATACGCCGTCAACATTGGTTGCTTTAAGTACAATTTCCGCTTCGATTTCAGCGGCGCGAAGTGCTGCAGCGGTATCAGTTGAGAAGAAGGGGTTACCTGTTCCGCAACCAAAAATTACAACCCTTCCCTTTTCAAGATGTCTGGTTGCTTTGTTGCGGATATACGGCTCTGCGATCTGTTGCATTGCGATAGCTGTCTGCACTCTGACATCAACACCTAACTGTTCAAGTCCGTCTGCGATTGCGAGGGAGTTGATGACTGTTGCGAGCATACCCATATGGTCAGCACGGGTGCGGTCCATACTACCGCTGGTTCTTCCGCGCCAGAAATTGCCGCCTCCGTTGACGATTGAAACTTCAACGCCAAGGTCTACGATTTTCTTTATACTCTCGCAGATTTTTGATACTGTATCGAAATCGAGCCCTGTTTTCTGCTTGCCTGCAAGTGCTTCGCCCGAAAGTTTGATCATTATTCTTTTATATTTCGGTTGCATATGTATAATCCTTTCTGTAGTTCAAATTATATCAATTACATTTTACTATATTTCTGCTGAGTTGTAAAGTATTATTTGTGCATTTTCCAATTTATTTTATTCGGGAATTTTACAAACATCAATCCATTCACATGGAGAAGATAATGTATAAAGTTCATTCGGAGTTAGTTTGATAGCACTGTTTGAACTGCCACACGCAGGGTAGATATACTCAAATCGTTTCAAAGATTCATCAAGATAGATTTTGACATTTTCGTTCACAGCAAACGGGCATACACCGCCGACTGCGTGGCCTATAGTCTGTTCAACTTCATCGAAAGACAACATTTTGGCTTTTGTCTTAAAGTTGTCTTTATATTTGCGGTTGTCGATTTTCGCATCTCCCGCCGCAACGATTAAAATCGGAGTGTCATCAGGCAGTTTGAGTGAAATTGTTTTTGCGATAAGTTCAGGGGCGCATCCGAGCGCTTTGGCGGCAAGTTCCACAGTCGCAGATGATACATCAAACTCTAAGATGTCGCTCTCACGGTTGAATTTTTTTAAATATTCTCTGACTTTTTCGATCGCCATTTTAAATCATTCCTTTAATTTTGTTACATCAACAAACATTTTACCATTCAGTTGCAAAAAAATCAATATTTTTTGAAAAAAGTCTTGCATTTTTGAGAAATTAGTGGTATCATATATCACAGACTATGTGTTATTACCGTCACTTGTTTAACACGCTGCTAAATTTTAAGGAGGATATGTAATATGCCTAATATTAAATCTGCAAAGAAAAGAGTAAAGGTTATCGCTGTTAAGACAGCTCGCAACAGAGTTCTTAATTCTGCACTCAAAACCGAAATCAAAAAAGCAAATGCTGCTTTAGATAACGGTGCTGAAAACAAAGCAGAAGCAGTAAAAACTGCTATCAAAAAGATTGATATGGCTCAGGCAAAAGGTCTTATGCATAAGAACACAGCTGCAAGAAAGAAATCAGCTCTTCAGAAAAAACTCAACAAAGCATAATTTAAAACGCTCGACTCAATGTCGGGCGTTTTTGTTTTACTTCGAGTTTGTTTTGTCCATAAACTTTTGTGAATTTACAATAAATCGTTCGTGAGTGCCTTTGCCGATAATACCGCGTTCATCCTTAGCCTCAACTGTAAATACAAGTCGTCGATTATCAATTTCGGTAAGTTCACAGGAGGCTGTGACGGTCATCCCAACAGGTGTTGCACTCAGGTGTTGTACATTCACAAGTGTGCCGACAGTTGTCATACCGTCATCAATGTGCGATGCAACACATTGTGCCGATGCCTTTTCTATCAGCGCAATCATCATTGGGGTTGCAAATACATCCAAACTGCCGCTACCGATAGTTTTTGCGGTGTTCGTTTCGTTTACAACTGTTGTACATTTATTTTTCAGTCCGATTTCAAGCATTATTCTTACTCCTTACGATGTCATATATTTCCTGCGGCATGCAAACTGTATAGTCTGCGCCGGCATTTATCAATTCTTCTTTACTGCGGAAGCCCCACAGTACACCGATTGATTTAATTCCAGCGTTATGGGCGGTTTGCATATCGACATTTGAGTCACCTATGAAAAGGCTCTCGTTTGCGCTGACACCGAGTGTATTCAGCACAAAATTAACGCTGTCGGGTGCGGGTTTTGTTTTAAATTTATCGCTTTGCCCGATAACGATGTCAAAGATATCTCCGAAAAAGTGTTCACAAATTTTAATCGCCGCTGTGTGTGCCTTGTTGGTGACGACCGCAAGTTTAATCTTGCGCTCTTTCAGGTTGTTAAGTAGTTGCAAAATATTCTCATACGGTGCGGTTTTATCGAGCGAATGTTTAGAATAGTAGTCCATAAAAAAGTCGAGTACCCGCTTTTCGTATTCATCAGTTCGCAGATTTTCGGGCAACGCTCTATGGGTGAGTTTTGCCATACCGTTGCCGACGAAGGTTTTATATTTTTCGGTTTGGTGCGTCGGCAGGTTGAAATGTGCGAGGGTGTAGTTCATACTGTCGGCTAAATCATCGAGGGTATTTAAGATAGTACCGTCGAGGTCAAAGATTAGCAGTTTAATCATTGTTTTGCTCCTGTTTTTTTAATTTTTTCCAACGCGAAATTTGCACTGATTAAAATTGTAGCATACGCTTCGCGCTCGCGTTGGGGTTTGATGTTATTGTAGTTTTTGGCTTGTACAAATTTTATTTTATTTTTAAACAAGCGATTAGGCTAAAGTTATCACCACTGTCGCTTCAGCGAAAGGCCCGCCGCCCCCGGCCGAGCCGGAGTCAATTATCCCGTGTTGAAC
>JAXJSX010000175.1:0-5385 GCA_036309925.1 Acutalibacteraceae bacterium
CTGGGTGAACACCAAATTCCAGAACTCTACAAATCTGTCACATTCACAACCGACTGCACAGTCAGGACTGCCGCAACCGTATTTCTCGCCTCTGTCAAAGTAGATTTCCGAGCACGGTCCGCACGGGCCTGCACCGTGTTCCCAGAAGTTATCGGCTTTGCCGAGTCTGACAATTCTATCAGGCGATACGCCGACTTCCTTTGTCCAAATATCGAATGCTTCGTCGTCATCTTCGTAAATCGACACCCAAAGTCTGTCAACGGGAAGTTCCATAACTTTAGTGCAGAATTCCCAAGCCCAAGCGGTTGCTTCGTGTTTAAAATAGTCGCCGAATGAGAAATTACCCAGCATTTCAAAATATGTACCGTGGCGGGCGGTCTTACCTACCCTCTCAATGTCAGGGGTACGGATACATTTTTGGCAAGTGGTAACTCTTGTTCTCGGCGGTGTGATTTCACCTGTGAAGTATTTTTTCATCGGTGCCATACCCGAGTTTATGAGAAGCAGCGAGTTATCATTTTGCGGAATAAGCGGAAAACTCTGCAATCTCAGATGTCCCTTCGATTCAAAAAATTCAAGATATTTTTCTCTTAATTCATTTAATCCTGTCCATTTCATCATTCTCTCTCCTTTTCTTTTCCAACGCGTTTTTTCAGACGCGAAATTTACACTGATTAGAATTGTAGCTTAGCCTTCGGCCTCGCGTTGAAGTCTGTAGTTATTGTACCTTTTGGCTTGTACAAATTTTAGTTAAGCCTTTGGTTTGATGTTATTGAACCTTTCGGCTTGTACAAATTTTAGTTAAGCGTTTGGGTTTGATGTTGTTGTAGTTTTTGGATTGTACAAATTTTATTTTATTTTTTCAACAGGCGATTAGGCTAAAGTAATCACCACTTTCTCTTCAGCGAAAGGACCGCAGTCAATACCATAGTTATTGATTATTATTTTCTTCCTGCTCTCTATTCGCCCTTGAAACTGTGATAAGCCTTGCGCTATCCTGCACACGCATCACCCTAACGCCCTTTGCGGTACGGGATAACACGCTGATGTCGTCTACCGGAATACGAATTACAACGCCGTCAGACGAAATCATAATCAAATCTTCATCAAGATTGACCATTGTAATCTGCGCAACTTCGCCGTATTTCTCAATCTTATAGTTTGTAAGACCTTTACCGCCACGCGACTGACCTCTGTAATCATCCGGACTTGAAAGTCTGCCGAAACCTGTCTGCGTAACTGTCAGCAAATATTCGCCTTCGCTGACTGCCGCCATACCGATTACTTCGTCATCCTCACGCAAGCGGATAGCACGCACACCGTGCGCCGTTCTGCCAAGTACTCTCGCATCATTTTCGTTAAATCTGATAGCGTAACCGAGTTTGGTTGCAACGATTACTTCATCGTTGCCGTCAGTCATCTTAACCCATTTAAGTTCGTCGCCCTCATTTAAGCCGATTGCGATAAGACCGTTTTTACGCACATTTGCGTATGCGGACAGCGGGGTGCGTTTGATAGTACCCGCTTTTGTGACCATACACAGCATATTATCGTTTTCAAAGTCGGACACTTTCAGCATCGCAGTTATTTTTTCCTCTGCTTCAAGCGGTAAAATGTTGACGATATTCAGTCCCTTTGCGGTGCGTGACTGTTCAGGCACTTCGTATGCCTTTAACTTATAAACTTTACCGAAATTCGAGAAGAACAGTACATAATCGTGTGACGAACAAATGAACATCTGCCCTGCGGCATCTTCTTCTTTTGTCGCCATACCTTTAACTCCTCTGCCGCCTCTGTGCTGACTGCGGTATGTATCCGCAGGAAGTCGCTTAATATAACCCATATCGGTAAGTGTCAACACGCAGTCTTCAACGGGAATAAGATCCTCAATATCCACTTCACCCTCAATAAGAGAGATTTCAGTTCGTCTGTCATCTGCATATTTATCACGGATTTTGAGTGCTTCCTCTTTGACGATTTCGAGGATTTTCTTTTCATCGGCAAGTACGCCTTCGAGTTCGGTAATAAGTGCGTGAAGTCTGTTAAGTTCTTCCTCTATCTTTTGGCGTTCAAGACCTGATAACTGTCCGAGCCTCATTTCAACGATTTTACCTGCTTGAATTTCGTCAAGCGGGAAACGAGCCATTAACTGCTCTTTCGCATCCTGGATATTCTTCGATGCACGAATGATTTTGATAACTTCGTCGATATAATCGAGTGCGATTTTAAGACCTTCGTAGATATGCGCTCGTTCTCTTGCCTTTTTTAAGTCAAATACGGTGCGTCTGCGAACGACATCTTGCTGATATTTAATGAAGTGCTCAAAAATCTGCTTTAAGTTCATTACCTGCGGTTTACCGTCGGCAAGTGCGAGCATAATCACACCGAAAGTTGACTGCAACTGTGTGAAACTAAACAGTTTATTTAAAACGACTTGCGGATTAACATCTTTTTTCAGTTCAATTACGATTTTCAAGCCCTCACGGCTGGTATAGTCCACGATATTGTCGATACCGTCAATGCGCTTTGAATCAACCAGATCCATAATCGACATAACGAGTTCTTTTTTGTTGACCATATACGGAATTTCGGTGACAACGATTTGATATTTATCCGCTCGCACCTCTTCGATTTCGGTTCTCGCACGAACTGTGATTTTACCTTTACCTGTTGAATATGCGGCTCTGATACCGCTTCTGCCCATAATAATACCGCCTGTCGGAAAGTCAGGACCGGGCATAATTTCGTTCATTTCTGAAATTGTTATATCGGGGTTGTCGATTACCGCCGCCATACAGTCGATGGTTTCCGCTAAATTATGCGGTGGGATTTTTGTTGCCATACCGACTGCGATACCCACAGAACCGTTAACCAGCAACTGCGGAAATTTACTCGGCAGTGTGACAGGTTCCATAAGACGATCATCGTAGTTCGGACGCCAATCAACTGTTTCTTTTTCAATATCAGTGAGCATATCAACAGCCAATTTTGACATACGAGCCTCTGTATAACGGTATGCAGCGGCAGGGTGACCGTCAACCGAACCGAAGTTACCGTGACCGTCAACTAATGTGTATCTGAGTGAAAAGTCCTGCGCCATACGCACAAGAGCATCGTAAACCGAAGCATCACCGTGCGGATGGTACGAACCGAGTACCGCACCGACAGTGTCCGCACATTTACGGTAGGGATTTTCGGGCAGCAGGTTCTTTTCATACATTGTATACAAAATTCTGCGGTGTACAGGCTTTAAACCGTCACGAACATCGGGGAGTGCACGGCTTAAAAGTACCGACATCGAATATTGTAAAAACGCGTCCTGCACCTCGTCGGTTATTTCAACGGGAACAATTTTTTCTTCCATTTAAAGTTTCCTTTCATTAAGGATTGTGATTGAAAATTAAGTTTAAATATCCAAGTTTTTAACATAGATTGCATTATCTTCGATAAACTGACGGCGGGGTGATACTTCATCGCCCATTAACACGCTGAACACTTCATCAGCTTTCTGAGCATCCGCCATTGTGACTTTCAGCATTGTACGGAATGCAGGGTCCATTGTGGTTTCCCACAGCTGTTCGGGATCCATTTCACCAAGACCTTTATATCTTTGTATCGTAGCCTTACCGCCGAGTTCTTCGTTATATCTGTCACGCTCTTCCTCATTGAACGCATACATCTTCTTCTTGCCCTTTTTTACTTCAAAAAGCGGCGGCTGTGCAAGATAAATATGCCCTGTTTCGATAAGTTCTGGCATATATCTGAAGAAAAATGTAAGCAGGAGTGTTCTGATGTGAGAACCGTCGACATCGGCATCCGCCATAATTATGATTTTATCGTATCTGCGTTTTTCGATGTCAAAAGTATCACCTATTCCCGCACCGATAGCGACAATTACAGGCACTAATTTTTCGTTGCCGTAGACTTTATCTACTCTCGCCTTTTCAACATTGAGCATTTTACCCCAAAGCGGTAAAATCGCCTGATAGTTCGGGTCACGCCCTTTGATTGCCGAACCGCCCGCAGAATCACCCTCGACGATGTAAAGTTCGGTGCGTGTATTGTCTTTTGATATGCAGTCTGCGAGTTTATCGGGCATACGCATACGGGATGTACCCGACTTATTGCGTTCCATATCTCTTGCTTTCTGCGATTTTTCACGTGCTACTGCTGCGGAAATGATTTTATTTACGATTGCTTTTGCGGTGTTGGGGTTGTCTTCCAAATATTCCGACAACGCCTTACCGATAGCGTTATTAACCAATGTACCTGCTGCGGTATTGCCGAGTTTTGCTTTAGTCTGACTTTCAAACTGTGCGTCTGTGAGTTTTACAGACACTACCGCAATCAAGCCTTCTTGTACATCTTCGCCCTTGAAATTGCTGTCTTTTTCTTTTAAAAGTTTAAATTCACGTGCATACGAGTTCATTACTCTGGTCATTGCGTTCTTAAACGCACTTTCGTGAGTACCGCCGTCAACAGTGTGCATATTATTTGCAAAACTGATGATGCTTGTATCGTACCCTGTGCTGTAGAGAAGTGCAATTTCTGCGAACATATCCTTGTCTTGAGCGGATACATAAATAACATCGTTTATTAAAGCATCTGATTTCTTCTTTTCTAATATCCATTCACAGTAACTTTTAATACCGCCCTCGTAATGCAAAACATCCTGTTTGCCCTGTTCGATTGCGCCTTCCTCTTCTGAACGCTCGTCAGTTAAAGTGATTTTAATTCCTGCATTTAAAAATGCCTGTTCACGAAGACGGGTGAGCAATGTATTATAATCGAAAACGGTGGTATCTGTGAAGATTGTGCCGTCCGGCTTAAATGTAACAGTAGTGCCTGTTCGCTCGGAATCGCCGACTACTTTAAGTTCGGTTGCGACAACGCCTTTTTCAAAACGCTGTTTATGTATTTTTCCGTTTTGGTGGACTTCAACTTCCAAAAAGTCGGATAACGCATTTACAACAGACGAACCAACGCCGTGAAGTCCGCCTGATACTTTATATCCGCCGCCGCCGAATTTACCGCCTGCATGCAAAATCGTGAATACGACTGTAACAGCGGGCAGTCCCGTTTTTTCCTGAATACCCACAGGAATACCACGGCCGTTATCTTCAACTCTGATGATATTGCCCGGCAGAATTTTAACATCTATATTGTCACAGTAGCCTGCCAAAGCCTCGTCGATAGCGTTATCTACAATTTCATATACAAGATGATGCAGACCACGTTCGCCCGTCGAGCCGATGTACATACCCGGTCGTTTTCTGACCGCTTCAAGTCCCTCTAAAACTTGTATTTGTTCCGCACCGTATTCGCTGTCTACCGCAGTCGCAATACCGTTTTCATTTATTCCTGACATAAAAAACCTCCGTTTAC
>JAXJSX010000176.1:0-5209 GCA_036309925.1 Acutalibacteraceae bacterium
ATTACGCCAATTCCCTGCGAAGTGAAGCGGGTATACAGATTTTTAAAGGCATTGTTGAGTTTAGAATCGAAATCGCTTTGGCTGAAAGTTGCATCTGTATATTCACGGAAGCAAAATCTCTGCGGATCGTAACTGTGAACATCAATAATAATGTGATTTGCAGGGTCATTCGGAAGAATGAACTTTGTTGCTTCGTTGCCAATGCCTGCTGCGTAAGTAGGTATCAAAAGGTAACGAACTTCGTTGTTGCCACCTGTTGCACGAACTGCGTCGATAAATGTTTGACCGATTTGGTTGAGCATATCCTGATCTTCTTCAACACTGCTCCAAGTGCTTTCAGAGGCACGAGTTTCGTTGTAGCCCTCAAAGATAAGGCGTTCCCCGTAATCTTTGAATTCTGTTGCGATATTTGTCCAAAGAGTGCTGTAACGATTGAGCATATTAGCGACTTTAGTTTGGTCGAAATCTGATTCGTCGCTGTTCTTAACAGCGTCCCAAGTGTTGAGCCAGCTCATTTCGTGATGAGTGTTGAGGATTACATAGAAATCTCTGTTGTAAATCCAATCAACGACCTCTTTTACGCGGTTGAAATAAACGCCGCCGTCGTTCCATTCGCCGGTTGCATCAATCGCTTTTACCCAAGTTACAGGCAGACGAATTGTGTCAAAACCAGCGGTTTTGTAAGCATCAATCAACTCTTCGGTGATTTTCGGGTTGCCCCACGCGGTTTCGTCGGCTTTATCGACCGAACCGTCGAACGAGTTACCGAGATTGATAGCGGTTGTCATTTGCTGTACAAAATCGAACGATGTTTTTGAAAATTCTTCAGCAGATGCCGACGGTATGATTGCGAACATACTTATCATAACGACTGCTGACAGAATTAAACTGATAAACTTTTTCATTATTAAAAGTCCTTTCATATATATTTTGCAAAATAATTATACAACATTTCAAATGTTTTTTCTACTGTTTAATATTTTTGTTATGTAAAAAATGTTGCATCATTTTTGTATATTTTGTACAGAAAAACCGCTCCTTACGGAGCGGTTTAAATTAGCTATTGGCAATCAATTTCTTTACAGCCAAAATATCTAACGAGGTGATTTTTCCGTCACCGGACAAGTCAGCAACAGCGGTGAATGTTGAATTAGTAATGCAACGCTTGATTGCTAAAACATCCATTGCGTTGACTTTACCGTCGCCTGTTACATCACCTTTCACAGCAGGCTTTGTGGTTGTTGTAGTGGTTGTTGTAGTTTTTGTAGTAGTGGTTGTTGTAGTTTTTGTGGTGGTAGTGGTTGTTGTGTTAAAAGCTGAAGATGAACTCGGACGAAGTGACTGATACTGATTAGCATAGTTGATAAGCGCATCAGATACTGTCGGGAAGTTCCAAGTGTAACCTGTAGACGATGTTCTTGTGTTGATACCAAATGATTCGGTCGCATTCACAGATGTTGCTACGCCGGTAGTGTAGTTATCCCACCAAATCGGTACGATACCGTAGGGATAAATCTTTTTAAATAAAGCGTTGATATATTTAGCGCGTTCTGCATCGTTATTTTTATTAACAGCACCGAACTCACCTAAAATTACACCGTATCCCTTTGACAAGAATACATCTTTTACGCTTGCGAATGCCTTGTCGATTTCTGTGTTGAGGTCGCTCTCTACAAAGTTAGTCTGCGATCCGGGGAAAGTGAAACTCTGCGGACTGTATTCGTGAACTTCAAAAATAATGTGTCCTACTGAATCGTTGGGCATCACATAATTTCTGATTTCCTTGCCTGTGCCGGCTGCGAAAGTGCTGCAGATGATGTAACGCTTTGCATTGTTTCCGCCTGTTGCACGGACTGCGTCAACAAAAGTCTGACCTATTCTTGTGATGATTTTCTGATCGTCTGTGATACTTGACCAAGTACCCTCTTCTGAACGAGTTTCGTTGTAACCTTCAAAGAGCAAGCGTTCGCCGTAGCTGTTAAACTCGTTTGCAATGTTAGTCCACAATGTTCTGAATTTGGAAAGCATTGCACTTACTTTAGTTTCATTGATTGTTTCATCACTATTATGGATTGTTGCATATGTGTTAAGCCAAGGCATTTCGTGGTGAGTGTTGACGATGCAATATGCACCTGTGTTGTAAATCCAACCTACAACCTCTTTTACACGATTCACATACGCTTTGTTATCTTTCCAGTTACCGTTACTGTCGATACAGTTGAACCAAGTGACAGGAAGACGGATTACATTAAAACCTTTTTTGTAAATCGCCTGAACATAACCTTGTTCGATTTTCGGCGCACCCCATGAGGTTTCGCCGCCGGTTGCATCAAGTGTGTTACCGATGTTATAGCCGACTTTCATTTGTTGAACAAATTCATAGGAACCTTTTGTAAATTCTGCTGCTGATGCTGTGGTAGTTGATACGACTGCAATACTGAGTGTGATCGAAATAGCCAAAATTAAACTAACTATTTTCTTAACCATTGTTAATACATCCTTTCGTGATATGTTGTTATGATTTTGGCTCGAAAAAATTGCAAGCCTCTGCACGCTAATTATATACTATTTTTTCAATTAAGTCTATGGTTGAATCGGTAGAATTTTGTTCAAAAAAATTGTATATTATGCACAAATTAGAAAGGATGTACAAAGGAGGGGAGTTTTATGCGTTTGCGATTATTTTTTGTCGGTGGTTTTAGGTAAAAAAAGGGGGGTTAAGAAAATATATTTATTTTAAAAAATTCATAAAAATGCTTGCAATTTTTGAAAATTGTGATATAATATTTAAGGAATAAGTTTTAAGCAGAAAGAGTGGGGCAACCCGCTCTTTCAATCATATTAAAGAAAGGTTTGAAATAATGGCTGAAAATAAACTGAATACCGTTCAAAAAGTAGAGGGTATTATCCGTCCGATTGCCGATGAACTTGGTCTTAAAATTTGGGACATTCGTTATCTCAAAGAGGGCGCGTCGTGGTTTTTGCGTATCTTCATTGATAAAGAAGGCGGTGTCGATATTGACGACTGCGAAAAAATGTCACGTGCAATAGATGCGCCGCTGGATGACGCGGATTTAATCAAAGAAGCGTATTATTTAGAGGTATCAAGTCCCGGGCTGTTCAGAGAACTCACCCGCCCCGAACATTTTGAGGAATTTGAGGGAGTGGAAGTGACTGTTCGTCTTATCCGCCCGATCGACAAACAAAAGGAATTCATCGGAACTTTAATTGGTTTACAAAATCAGAAGATTATTATTTCAGACGGTGAAAATCAGCGTGAATTTGAGAAATCTGCTGTTTCAAAAATATTTGTTAATGATGAACTTTAAGTGCATATTTTAGAAAGGATTGGTTAAAAAATGAAAAAGTCAGCGAAGAAAGTAGTGGATAAGAACGCAGAATTTTTTGCGGCGATTGAGTTGATGGAGAAGGAAAAGGAAATCCCCGCTCAATACATCGCAGACAATATTGCAGACGCCATTTCAAAAGCAGGAAAACGCGCATATTACGATGCAGATATCGTCAGATGCGAAATCAATGTTGAAAAGAAGATTTTCAGAATTTTCCTTGTTAAGCGTGTTGTTGATGTTGTTGAGGATGTTTGCGAAGAACTGACAGTCGATCAGGCTCGCGAATACAAATCAGATGCACAGGTAGGCGACATCGTACAGATTGATGTTGATTCAAGCAAATTCGGCAGAATTGTTGCTACATCAACAAAAAACGTTTTCCGTTCAAGCATTAAAGACGCTGAAAAGGATATTGTATTACAGGAATTCCAGTCCAAACGCGGTGAAATCGCAACTGCGACAATCCTTAATATCGACGAAAAGACCGGCAACGCTACAATCGAAATCGGCAAAGGTCAGACAACACTTCCGAAAAAAGAGCAGATTGTCGGCGAGGTTTTACAAGAAAATCAGAAAGTCAAGGTTTATGTGGTTGATGCCAACAAGGGCGAGAAAGATTCTAAAGTCAGAATTTTTGTATCACGCACACATCCGGGTTTGGTAAGACGACTTTTTGAAAACGAAGTTCCCGAAATTTTTGACGGCACAGTTGAAATCAAGTCAATTTCCCGTGATGCAGGCTCGCGTACAAAAATCGCTGTATGGTCGAAAGATCCCGATGTTGATCCGAGAGGTGCTTGTATCGGTGCAAGAGGCGCTCGTGTTGAAAACATTGTAGAAGAGCTCGGCGGCGAGAAAATCGACATTGTTAAATGGTCGGAAGATCCGTGTGAATTTATCAAAGAAGCGTTGTCACCTGCAAAAGTCGTTGATGTTGAGATTTTGGATGAGCAGAACAAGACTTGCAGAGCATCTGTACCCGACCATCAGTTGTCACTTGCAATCGGCAACCGCGGTCAGAATGCAAGACTCGCTGTTATGCTGACAGGATGGAAGATCGACATTCGTCCCGAAAGCGGTTATTACGGTGAGGAAGAATAATTTATGTATGTAAAAAAAATACCGATGAGAAAGTGCATCGGTTGTCAGCAGATGAAGCAAAAGAATGAGCTTGTAAGAGTCGTACATTCAAAAGACGGTGAAATGTCTGTTGACTTAACCGGCAAAAAATCGGGGCGCGGAGCATATATTTGCCATAGCAAAGCGTGCATTGAAAAGGCGCGAAAAACAAGGCAGATTGAGCGTGCGTTTAAAACTAATGTACCCGATGAAATATACAACGAATTGCTAAACGGTGCTAAAGATGAATAATAACAGGTTTTTATCAATGCTCGGAATCGCGCGCAAGGCAGGTTTTGCGGTGCTCGGTTTCGATAAAACGAAAGACAGTATCTTATCCAAAAAATCAAAAGTTGTCTGCGTTTGTTCAGATATTTCAGAGAAAACTTTGAAAGAACTGAATTTCTTTGCAAGCAAGTCCAAAATCCCTGTTGTACAATGCAGTTGCGATATGTATCAAATGTCCAACGCAGTCGGCGTTAAAACAGGAATTGTGGCTGTGACAGACAGCGGTATTGCAAATAAACTCATCAGTTTATCTAACGACAATGCGTGATAAAGACCGCACGAGAAGAAAGGATTGGTTTATATATGGCAGTAAAACTTAAAGTAAACGAAATTGCGAAAGATTTTAATGTTAATGCCAAGGAGATTATTGCGTTACTCTCAAACTACAAGGCAGACACGCAATATAAAACTCAATCTGCTTTATCAACAGAAGAAGCGGATTATATCTTCGA
>JAXJSX010000177.1:0-3179 GCA_036309925.1 Acutalibacteraceae bacterium
AGACACTACCGACACACTCACACTTGAATTGAAACTTGATTATCAGACTTACGGCGCAGTGCCCGAAAGCATCACCGCCACAGACAATCAAAACAACGCATACGGCGATACCATCCCGCTTGTCACCGCAAAGGCGATTCAGTTTGATTTGTTGCTCGATTTAGAAAATCAAGATGAGCAAAAGCCGATAAATACAGTTAAATGGACGGTTGAAAGTGAAGATTCGGTGACATATACAAGTTATGTCGATTTGGAATCGGGAAGTTCAAAATCGCATTTTGCAACTGTGCTTTCGGAAATCGTCCGCCCCGGAATGAGTTTGTATGTTGAGCTGATGCACAAAAGTACAGACAGCAACGGCGACAACCATTACACAAGTTTCGGCAAATACAACACAGGGTACAATTTCATTGCGACTGCAGTTGAAGAAACCGTTACATATATGCCTGACATCGGTGCGCCGTCAACAATGAAACTCACCGCACCGTGTATCGGCCCGTTCAGCCCGACATTCTCGCTCAAGGGCTTTACTCCTGTGTTTAATGTCGGCAGTAGCGGTACTGACAGCGAGGGCAGAGAACTTAAAACGGTTACTATCGGTCTTAATTTGACGACAATGAAAAATTATGTCGAGGACAACCCAAAATTCAAAACATTATCAGCAAAAGATAAGCAAAACTTACTCCAAAAAACGTTAGACGGATTTTATGAGTATTATACGCGAACAGGTACTACCCCGAAGTTTTCTGCGGGTAAAGGCTTGGCAGACGCAGTTAAGCTAAAAACTGCGGTTAAATTAAATATTTCGTTTGCGCTTTGCTATCAAGGCAGTTATTATGTAGACGAGCAAACAGGCGACTGGATGTTTGTATCACATCTCACTGTTGCAGGATTTGGCGGTAAACTTTCTATCAGCGTTCCGTTTACTTTCTTCTACATACCCTGCTTTACATACATCACCTTCGGGCTGGAAGCAAATATTTATGTAGGCACCTTCCCGAACGCAGATGCCCAGACGGGTGAAACGGTAGCGCTCACATTAACTCAACTTGACGATGCCGAACTGTCACATATACAGGGTGTTTATCAAATCGGGGGCGCAATAACATTCGGTTTAGGTATCGGGTTTGACGGAATAGTTTCCGCATCGGGTAATATCACTGCTAAACTTGATATACAGTTCAACGACTTCCTGCGAGGTGTTGTAAATCTCGGTATGTCGGGCGGTGTGTCAGTCGAATTTTTGATTTTCAAATATTCTTGGTCTGAAGATTTCTTAAATGTTGAACTGTACAACTCACTCCCTGACAACCCATCCACACTAAATGCAGTGCGTTCCGCATTCTCATACGATCTGATGCGCAAAACAACGCTTCGAGATATGTCACTCGAAACCGCAACCGACCAAAGCAATTTGAATTTAACCGCATCGCTTGCAGGCGGTGAAAATGTTATTGCAAATTCGAGTACACTTGTATCTCCGTCAATAACGCAAATTGATGAAAGCCGTTATATGATAACGGACGTAGTCACAGCACAGAGCAAAATCACCGGCAAAGACACGCATAAACTGTATTATGTGATTTATGACAGCACAACCGAAACCATCACAGACAGTGGTTTTGTGCTTGATAAATTCATAAGCGATGTTACAGCAAGAAGTGCAGACAGTATGATAGCATCACAGCAGGTAGATAACCTCGACAGCGATGTTATACTCACTGACTGCGGTGATGACATTTTAATCACCTGGACAAAGCTCAAAAATAAAATTACCGATGACACAGACAACTTAGAACTTATAAAATCGCTGGGTATTGCCTCAATTTACTACAATAAATCAACCGGCAAATTCCACGATTACAGTATGAATGTGTCAGACAAGGCTGATGAAGTTTACATCAATCCTAAAGTCGCTTACGATAAAGACACAGGGCTTGTACAGATGTTTTATGAAAAAGCAGACGTCAGCTCAGTTACACTTGATACAACATTAGAGCAGTTGCAAAATATTCCTACAACGCTCGCCGCAAAATATATCAATGTAAATGAAAATCTTAAGGATTGGTCAGAGGAAATCGAAATCGCAATCAGCGATAATGCACTCAACTACTACGATGTACACAGTTTAGACGGCAAAATTATGCTATCGTTTGTAGGCGGTGCAAAAAAAGGCTTTACGCTTGAAGATGTTTCGGGTTACGAATATGATGAAGATTTCAATGCAGACGGTTTCAACACAGAAAATTCACTTTATATCCAGCAGTTCTCATTAAACGGCAACACGCTGAATATAGGCAGTCAGATCAAGATTACCGCTGACGGTTATGTAAGTGCAAATCCCGAATTTGCGCATATCAACTCAAACGGTGTGGATAACCTGCTATTGTTCTATAAGTGTAACGGTCTGTATGCTTATCAAAACATAAACACTTTAATTTCACAAGGCGTTTACATTGACGAAAACGGCGAATATAAACTCAACGAAGACTATATGAAGCCTCAATTCATCACAGACGATGAAGACCATACCGTCAACGATGATTTTATGATAGTCAGCGATGAAGAAAATATCTACGCACTTTGGACTACCACAGAGGGTACACAGCAACAGATTTGGGCGCGTTCGTTCTGCATTGACGGGCACGAAGAGGTTAACGGTACACTCATTCGTGATACAGACGGAAATGTCATTTACGATGAAAACGGCAATCCAAAACTATCCGAATATGACCAACCCATCTACTTGCTTAAAGGTTATTGGGGCGGTAAAACATATTTAACGCAGGGCGGTCTGAACGGTACAGACAGCGGTATGTTCAAAAAGAACTTTGATGCAGTCGTAACCGATGACGGCGATCTGCTCACAGTCTATAATGCGTATGATACCGATTACAGCAACGAAGGAATTGCTATTGAAAACAACAAAGTTGTTGTTGCAAAGTATGACACCGACACCGAATATGAAACAAGCGATGCGCTTGATGAAATCACTTTCTCAAACGATTATCCGTCAGCAGGCGAAACTGTGAGGGCTTCGGCTATGATTGGAAACAAGGGCGTGTTAAACGGTGAAAATGTTACTGCTGCGCTTTTTGTAAACGGTAAAGAATATGCGCACAACACCTACAGCCATTGGCTGACTGCTGAATGGAAATCGGTCGAATTTGACTATGTAA
>JAXJSX010000178.1:0-18246 GCA_036309925.1 Acutalibacteraceae bacterium
AACCTGATTTGTGAGGGGAGAATCGAAACTCCCCTTTGGATCAAACGCGTCGTTTGTGTGCTTTTGGTTACTTTTTCACATAAAAAGTAACCGCGCTGTCGGGCGCGATCCCGACATTCAATAAAAATTCATTATTAAAAATCTTTGCTTGTGGCGGAAAGGAGAAAGAGGAAAAATGAGATTAGATAAATACCTTAAAATATCGAGAATAATCAAACGCAGAACAGTCGCGAACGAGGCTTGCGATGCAGGCAGAGTATTAGTTAATTCAAAACCTGCTCGTGCGTCATACGATGTCAAGGTCGGCGATATCATTGAAATCACCTTTGGCGAGCGACTTTTCAAAGCGCAGGTACTTGATGTCAAAGAATACACAAAAAAAGAGGACGCAGCACTTCTTTATAAAATCGTGGAATAGAGTTAAAGGCGATTGCATAAAATCTAATATCCTAAAATTAAAAGGGCGGAGAATTATGCAAGAGCAAAAGCGGACAGTTAAAATGCCGCACACTATCAGTATTGACGACAGAAAACAGATGAAAATAACAGGGGTTAGCGAAGTTGACAGTTTTGACGAACAAACCGTGGTGTTTTCAACTGACCTTGGCAGACTTACCATCAAAGGCGAAAACCTTAAAATCACCGGTCTGGATGTTTTATCGGGTGATTGTGCGGTAACAGGCACTATCTTCGGTCTTGCCTATTCTGACGACCGAAATGTCGGATTTATGCGCCGTCTGTTTAAATAATGTCAGAAGAAATTCTTAAAGATTTAATCACACTTTTGTGGTCGTGTGCTGTCGGCGTAGGGCTGTGTATTTTCTATGAAATACTAAAATCGGTGCGCCTATCTTTCAAATTGCCCACTGCAATAACTATCACACTCGACATACTGTTTAGCATCATATCCGCAGTTGTAACATTCTGTCTTGTACTGGCTCGGTGCAACGGTTATATCCGTGGGTATGTGATTTTCGGTGAGATTGTCGGGTTTATTGCGTTGCGACTTTTGTCGTTCGGTGTAATACATAAGATTTTCAGTGTGATTTTCAGCATCATAAACCGCATAGTTTTGCGTATTTCAACAGTTTTCCATCGTGTTTTAGGCAGTTTATTCAACAAAATAATTAAATCTTTTGTAATTTTAAAAAAACAGTTGCGAAGTCTATTACAAATGATGTATAATCATATTGGAGAAAAGTATAAACGCAAAAGGAGGGCGAAAGATGGAAGAAAGAACAAAACGCACAACGACATCAAGACAAAATCGCCCACCGCAAAGACGCACAAGGCCCGCAAAGAAAAAAGTAAAAAGCGCGGGTAAATATAAAGTCGTTTTGGGACTGGCAGTCTTTGCGCTTGCGGCATATACAATGTTCTCGATGATTTCTTTGCAGTCCCAACTTAAAGACACGCGTGCGCTTCTTGAGGAAAAGAAGGCGGCAGTCGAACAGCAGTCCGCTGAAAATGAACAACTGCTCGCATTACTCGAAAGCGGTTCTGAACAGGAACTGATTGAGCGCGCGGCACGGGAAAAACTCGGCTATGTCTATGCGGGCGAAGAAATCTTTGAAAATATATCGGGGAATTAAATCAATTTAAAGGGGTAAAAAATTTTTATGCAACACACAGTCGGTGCAATCGTCGAGGGTAAGGTCACAGGTATCACAAACTTTGGAGCTTTCGTTGAAATTGACAAGGGCGTTACGGGAATGGTACATATTTCCGAAGTTTCCACTTCATTTGTCAACGATATTAACGAGTTCGTTAAAGTAGGTGACGAGGTCAAAGTCAAGATTATGACAGTTGGCGACAACGGCAAGATTTCATTGAGTATGCGTCGTGCTGTCGAAAATGCCGAACGCAAACCTAAGGGGAATTTCCGCGACCGCGACCGTCAGGGCGGGGAGCGTAATTTCAAGAAAAATCGTCCGGTAGATAACGGCAGAAAAGCCGAATATGTTGCACCGCAGAAAAGTTCGTCAGACAGTTTTGAAGATATGATGGCTCGCTTTAAACAATCGAGTGACGAAAAGTTTATGGACTTAAAGCGTAAAACGGGTGCGCCTGCTCGCAACCGCAGAGCGCCTAAAATGTAGAATAAACCCCACTTTTAAAGTGGGGATTTTTTGGAGATAAAATGAGAGAGATAACTTGTGAAGATATAAAAAACGCAGTTGCAAGGCTTTGTATTGATGCAAACAAGCACCTGCCGTGCGATATAGTCAAGGCGGTCGATGCCGCTTGTGAAACTGAATGTCAGGGACTGCCGAAGTCAATTATGCAGGATATTCGCAGAAACATCGACTGTGCGGAAAAACTCAATATTCCCGTCTGCCAGGATACAGGTATGGCGGTTGTTTTCGCTGAAATCGGTCAGGATGTGCATATTACAGGCGGCGACTTTGAAACCGCAGTCAACGAGGGCGTAGCGATGGGATATACTGACGGACTGCTTCGTAAGTCGGTAGTTTGCGATCCACTTAATCGTGTGAACACAGGTGACAACACGCCTGCGGTTATTCATACATCAATCGTAAAAGGAGAAAAAATTAAAATCACAGTCGCACCCAAAGGTTTCGGATCTGAAAATATGAGCGGTATGAAAATGCTCACTCCTGCGGCAAACCGTGAAGATGTAATTAATGCGGTGGTTGAGATTGTGAAGAAAGCAGGGTCTAATCCGTGTCCGCCTATGGTGATTGGTGTTGGTATCGGCGGTGACTTTGAGAAATGTGCGTATTTATCAAAAAAGGCGCTGTGCAGAAGCGTTGACAGTTTCAATGAAAATCCGTATTACGCCGATTTGGAACGCGAAATGCTCGAAAGGGTGAACGAGCTTAATATCGGTCCTCAAGGATTTTCGGGCAAGACTACCGCTTTAAAAGTTAATGTTGAATATTTTGCAACGCACATTGCAGGACTGCCGTTGGCAGTCAACATCGGTTGCCACGTCACCCGTCACAAAAGTTGCGAGTTGTAAATTAAAAGCACTAAACGAAAAGTTTAGTGCTTTTTTCTATGCTTGTTCACGGACTTTGCCGATTGCGTTGATTAAATCGGCTGCCGCCATTTCAAAAGTGGTGTTTTTAAGCTGTACCGCCGCCATCGTCTGATGACCGCCGCCGCCGAGTTCTTCCATAACGAGTTGAACATTCAGCGCACCGTATGAACGCGCGGAAATATTAACATCCCCATCGCCGCCGTACATAACGAACGCAACCGATACGCCCGAAATAGTGAGCAACTCATCTGCCGCCTGTGCCGCCGCCATACGAACCTGTGCGGAACTTCCCATCATATACGAAATTGCGCAGTCGCCGTAAAGTTGTGCACGGGATACAATCTGAGAGCGGGCTTTGTACATTTCCATTGAATCAGCAAAGAAACTTTTGACTTCCACAGGGTCTGCACCCTGTGCACGCAAAAATGCAAGCGACTCAAATGTACGCGAGCTTGTACGCATAACAAAATTTCGGGTATCCAACATAATGCCTGCAAGCAAAACTTCTGCCTCAACTCTGCCCACAAAACCGGCGCCTATATATTCAATCATTTCCGATACCATCTCACAAGCAGACGATGCAGACGGATCGTGATAAAACAGCAAAGCGTTGTCAATGCAGTCGGTTGCTTTTCTGTGGTGGTCGATTACAACCGTGACACGAGCCTTGTCGTAAAGTTCGGGACATTCAACAGTCGCCTTGCGGTGAGTATCCACAATAATCAGTAGAGTGTTATCCCCAATTCGCCGCATAGACTCGCTTGGGGTAATCATATAATCGCTGTAACTGTCGAGCGTGCTGACATAGTCAACAAGCGAGGATGCCAGGGTGTTTTTGCGGTCGATTACAATGTATGCGGATTTTTTCAGTTCACGCACGGTCTTGCAAAGTGCAAAAGCCGAGCCGAAAGAGTCCATATCCGAAAAACTGTGTCCCATAATCAACACATCATCTGAACATAAAATCATCTTTTTAAGGGTGGACGCTACAACACGGGTACGAACGCGGGAGTTTATCTGCGCTGTTTGCTTTACACCGCCGAAAAATTCAAAATCTTCGCCGGATTTAATGGCCGCTTGGTCACCGCCGCGGCTGACTGCCATATCAAGTGCACTGTTTGCCTGTTCAACGCAAGCCGAAATCGACTCATTGTCAGAGCCTACACCGATTGACAGCGTAATTCCGCCTTTTTCGCCGAACTGCAATGAACGCACCGATTTTAATATCGGGAACTTTTGTTCTTTTAATTTGTCAACCGATGATTTTTGCAGAAAAACAATGTATTTATCGGTCGCAATTTTTTGAATATACCCCTCGTTTCCGGGGATCGCTGTTTCAATTTCACGGTCGATAGCGCCCAAAATCTCATTCTTCTGACTTTCAAGTGTGTTTTTGAGCATAAAGTCCAAACCGTCTATCTGAATGAACATCGCCGCATTTTTGGTGCGTTCGTAAAGCACATTCATCTTGCGATATGCGGTATCATCGTAAAATAGGTACATCTTTGTTTCATTTGAACGGTGCTTGTATTTAAACGAGGTGACCTTGTAGAAACGGTCGTTCCATTCAACAGATGCAGTGGGATGTTCGAGCAAATCTTTTGCGGTGTTTTCATCGAAAACGAGTTTCAAATTAAGACCGTAGATTTCCTCACCGCCGAGTACACGCTCAAAAAATGCATTGTTGTACCACGAAATGTCGCCCTCAAAATCGGTGACGAGTATGGGTACAGGGAATTTCGACATCGAGTCGCTCCCGAGCGACAAGAACTGATTTGAAGTGTGCGACACATATTCACGAACAGTCCTTTTAAAGCCGTAAATCTGCATTATCGTTACAACAGTGATACAAGCAGTAACGATAAGCTCAATGGTAAAAATAAGGTAATTGAACCGTGCGGTGATGATGGTGACAACCCAGAGCAACGCTGCTAAAACTGTGATTATAAGGGTTAGATTTTTGTCATTTTTTTTGCCCATTTTCGTCACCCCTTTGTTACATCTGATACAACATCGTTATTTTCGTTTATAAATGTATCAAGTTTTTCTGTTGTATCAGACGCCTGTGGCTTTTTACGACGGTACGGTGCAAGTCGGTAACTTTGACCTGTGACCGATTTTGTACAGCTGCGGATGGCATCTCTATGGCGTTGTTCGGAATTTACCATTTGCGCAAAGTCGGGATTTTGAACATCAATGAGCAACAATTCATCAAGCGTGTACGCAGCGGAGTCTTTCAAAACCGTTGCGAGCATCATTGATTTTTCTTTGATTTTTTCGACAATATCCGGCCAACTGTTGAGCGGGACGGCTTTATCGTAGTCGATTTTCTCATTGGGAGTCGGTTTCACAGGTGCAGGTTTGCGCTGAGTGGGGGTTTCCGCTTTTTTCACGGTAACGCCCGATTCTACCATTTTTTCAAGTTTGTCAAGTCTTGATTGTAAGAGCTTGATTTCTTCATTGGATACTGAACTTGTAACTGTTGCAGGGACTTCAGGCATACACATTTTAATCAAGGTGGTTTCGAGGGATACGCGTTTGTTTTTGCCTTGCTTCATAAGTCTGATACATTCTCCGAGGAGATCAGTGCATTTTGCCGCAGTATCAAATTTGGTGCCTGAGGCAACCGATTTAATTCGCTCGATTTCATCAGGCGACTCGTTGATAAGGTCAGACGGATCAGACACAGCTTTTGCAACCATAATATTGCGGTAATATTCGGTAAGGTCAACGCACAAACGCATCATATCGCAGGACTTTTCATATAAATCGGCAACTACTTTTAAAAGGGTGGCAATATCGTTTTCGTTTATCGCCTTGCCGATAGTGTAAAGTGCATCTCTGCCGGTAAGTCCCGCACTTTTTGCGACTGTGTCAGTCGTGATTTTACTGCCGCTTGCACTGCATAAGTCGAGCAGTGAGAGTGCATCACGAAAACCGCCGTCGGAAAGTTTTGCAATAAGCATCGCCGCATCGTCATCAATCTCGATTTTCTCACATTCGCAAACATATTTAACACGGCCTGCGATAACATCTGCGGGTGCGCGGTTGAAATCAAACCGTTGGCAACGGGACAGAATGGTAGCAGGGACTTCGTGAACTTCGGTGGTTGCAAGTATGAAAATCACGTGTGCAGGCGGTTCTTCGAGGGTTTTAAGAAGAGCGTTGAACGCATCCTTGGTGAGCATATGAACTTCGTCGATAATATAAACCTTGTATTTGCAGGAGGCGGGCGGATAACTCACATTTTCGCAAAGTTCTCGCACAGATGCAACAGAATTGTTGGATGCCGCATCAATCTCGACAACTTCCATAACCGTGCCTTTTGCAATGTTACGGCAAACTTCACATTCACAGCACGGGTCGCCGTTTTGAGGCGATAGACAGTTGACCGCTTTTGCTAAAATCTTCGCACTTGATGTTTTGCCTGTACCGCGTGAGCCTGTGAAAAGGTAGGCGTGCGACGGAGAAGAACTTTCAATCTGCGACTGCAATATTTTTGTGATATGATCCTGACCGCACATCTGTGAGAAAGTTTGCGGGCGGTATTTTCTGTATAATGCTTGCATTGCACTGCCTCCTTTCAAAAAAATTCGGGCGGCTGATACCATTAAGTCTGCGGACGAACAGGCTGACTGCGGCGCACAGGCGCATCCGCTTAATGCTGCTCGGTTCCCCGTCTGACATGGTTCACGGCGGTCTGTCGCACAGGACCCGACCGTCCGCATACTTAATAGTACAAGACCGCCCAAGGCAAATTCATATATGTTGTATTATACCACAAGCAATTAAAAATTACAACTATTTTTTATAAAAATCATAAATTTTCAAATATTTTTAATTTTTTTTAGAAAACCCCTTGACAAATTTGAAAAATCGGGTATAATATTTAATGTTGTGAATACACAGCGGAATGGTGTAACGGTAGCACGACAGACTCTGACTCTGTTTGTTGGGGTTCGAATCCCTATTCCGCTGCCAAAAAATCGACTTGTGAAAACAAGTCGATTTTTTTTATCCATTGCGAAAGCAATGGTATATCATCACGCGTTAGCGTGTATATCACCAACAACGGCATTGCCGTTGTTGTATCTCATCACACCTTTAGGTGTGCATCAAAAAACTTTCGCAATGATGATATACAAAACTTCGTTTTGATGATATACCGCAACAAGTTGCGGATGATATACAATGCTACGCATTGATTTCAACGAAATTATATGTTATAATTTCGTTGAAAAGGGAGTGAAATTATGCCCAAAAATTATTTGCTCGTTTATTCAGAACAACTTGCAACGGATATTGAATTGCTGTGTAAAAATATAAAAGCACCGTCAAATACTATATTTCAAATCCGTAAAAGTTCAAGCAGTGTTTATGCAAATATTCGTGAAGCTAATTACGGACAAAGCAGAGCAGATATGCTTTCTAAATTTGAAATTGCATTGAAAGAATGTAGTGAAACAGAAGGTTGGCTGCAATTACTATTTAACACTCATATTATTGATGAAGATACATTCAAACGGTATAGAAATCTATGTGGCAGAATTCGACGAATGTTGATATCAAGTTGTAAAACTTTAAAAGAAAAGATTTAATATTTTATGTTACAACGATATCCGTTCCCTGTGGTCACGGATGATATAAGTTACACTTCAAATCTCGGCTCGCAGGTGAGATTTACACCCAGCCTTTTAAATACTTTTTCATCAACCGGGGAAAGAATTACCGACGAATGAACCTCACAGCCGCGCAGATTATCAAGTTGTTTCATCGCAAGTTCGGCAGTCTTGTTTGTTGCCGCACTGATTGACAACGCAATCAAGGTTTCATCAGTATGAAGGCGTGGATTTAAATTGCCCAAATGTGATACTTTCAAATGCTGAATAGGATTGATAGCCTCAGGCGAGATTAAATGCAGTTCGTCATCAATATTACCGAGTTTTTTAAGTGCGTTGAGAAGTAAAGCGGAACTCGCACCGAGTAAATTCGAGGTCTTTCCTGTGACGATACTGCCGTCGGGCAGTTGCATTGCAGCTGCGGGCAGTCCTGTACTGTCTGCACGGTCCAATGCGGGTTTTACAACCGTTCTTTCATCGGGAGTGACGCCCGCTTTTTTCATTAGAAGTTCGAGTTTTAAAACAGTATCTTCGGTGGCCTTTCCCAGTTTATATTCGCACTTTGACACATAGTATCTGCGGATGATTTCTTCACACGACGCAGTTACGGTTGCATCGTTATTTGTAATGCAGTTACCCGCCATATTAACACCCATATCGGTCGGAGATTTATACGGACATTCACCCAAAATCTTCTCAAACATCGCAACTAAAACGGGGAATGCCTCAACATCTCGGTTGTAGTTGACGGTAGTTTCGCCGTAGGCTTCCAAATGGAACGGGTCGATCATATTGACATCATTAAGGTCGGCGGTTGCCGCTTCATATGCTAAATTGACAGGGTGGTTTAGCGATAAATTCCAAATCGGGAATGTTTCAAATTTGGCATAACCCGATTTCATACCGCGCTTATGCTCGTGATAAAGTTGTGACAGGCAAGTCGCAAGTTTACCGCTACCCGGTCCGGGTGCTGTCACGACTACAAGTTCGCGTGAAGTTTCGATGTAATCGTTTTTACCGTAACCTTCGTCACTTACAATGTGTGCGATGTCAGATGGGTAGCCCTCGATTGCGTAGTGATGATATACCTTGACACCCATACCCGAAAGTCGCGACTCAAATGCGCGTACTGCGGGTTGTTCATTGTATCTTGTGAGCACGACCGAACTGACATAAAGTCCAAACGAGCGGAAAATATCAATCAAACGGATGACATCCAAATCGTAGGTGATTCCAAGGTCACCGCGCACTTTATTTTTCTCAATGTCGCCTGCGTTTATCGCAATGACAACTTCAACCTGATCCTTCATCTGCAAAAGCATACGCAGTTTACTGTCGGGCTGAAATCCCGGTAAAACTCGTGATGCGTGGTAATCATCGTAAAGTTTACCGCCAAACTCCAAATAAAGTTTACCGCCAAACTGCTCTATACGCTCTTTGATGTGAGCAGACTGCATATGCAGATATTTGTCGTTGTCAAATCCGATCAGATTCATTTTATGCCCCTCTTTTTTTACAAACTCTTTTTCTATTTTATCGCAAAATCTGCATAAAAGCAAGTGGAAACTACAAGAATATTAAATTTTTACTTAAAAATTAAACATTATCAAAACAGTTGAAATTTTTTGTCACATTTGATATAATTAAAACAATATGAATTTGAGAGAAGTGAAAACTTGCAATTTGTAATATTTGACTTTGAATGGAACTGTGTGACTTTGGGTAAAGACCGCCATTTAAATGAGATAATCGAAATCGGAGCGGTGAAACTTGACGAAAAATTTACGGAAACCGACCGTTTTTCAAGTTTTGTGCGCCCGAAGTTTACAAACAAACTTAATAAATATGTAAAAAATCTTACACATATAAACGAAGAAGATTTAAAAAAAGCCTCAGATTTTGTGACAGTTTTATCTGAATTTGAAAAGTTTTCATCGGGCGACGATACTGTTTTTCTCAGCTGGTCAGATACTGATATGCACGTTTTATCTGAAAACTGCCGTCAGTTTTTATCGGCTGACAGCGCAGGTTTTATATGTAAATACGCTGATTTACAGCGGTACGCAATGAAGTTTTTGAAAACGGAAACGAAAAATCAGGTGTCGCTTTCCAATGCCGCAGAGCAGTTTGGGATTTCTAATGAAGGACTTTCGCTTCACAGGGCGTGTGACGATAGCCGCCTTTGTGCGGAAATTTTACAAAAGACCTACGATAAACGGCAGTTTGCGGGATATATCCGAGTGCTCGACCGTAAATATTACCAGCGGCTGATGTTCAAGCCGTATTATGTCACAAGTCAGGACGATCCCGATTTCGACATATCCGACTTTTCACAAAATTGCCCGCATTGTAAAAAACCGCTGTCGGCAACAGGTAAAATCAAACACTTTAAAAATGTTTTTACTCAAAAATACTTGTGTAAACATTGCAACAAACGATATAAAATCCATTTAAAAATCAAAAAAACTTACGACGGCGCAGTTAAAAACATTCGACTCAATGAGTTAAAATAAGGATAATAAATATGAAAATAGGAAACCTTGAATTTAATGAATATGCCGCGCTTGCACCTATGGCGGGGGTTGCGGACAGGGCAATGCGTGAGATGTGTATGAACTACGGCGCATCGTATTGCATCGGCGAACTTACAAGCGCTAAGGGTGTGTCGATGAACGACAAAAAGTCGGAAACACTGCTTTATGTATCTGACGCTGAACGCCCGATGGGTGTGCAGATTTTCGGATATGACCCTGATACAATGGCACAAGCGGCGGTTATGAGCCTTAAAAATAAACCCGATTTCATCGACATAAATATGGGTTGCCCTGCACCGAAAGTTGCAAAAAACGGCGCAGGTTCTGCACTTATGAAAGATCCGAAACTCGCCGCAAGCATTGTAAATGCCGTGAAAAATGCGGTGGATGTTCCTGTCACAGTTAAAATGCGGTCGGGGTGGGATAGTAATAATAAAAATGCGGTTGAGCTTGCACTTATGTGCGAGGACGCAGGTGCTGATGCGATTACAGTGCACGGCAGAACCCGTGAGCAGATGTACCGTCCGCCTGCTGACCTTGACATTATACGTGATGTAAAACGTGCGGTGAGCATCCCTGTTATCGGAAACGGCGACATTTTCGATGCCAATGATGCGGCGCAGATGCTCGAATATACACAGTGCGACTATGTAATGGTCGGCAGAGGTGCGTGCGGCGCACCGTGGATTTTTATGCAGATAAACGCATATCTATCTGAAACGCGGGTGGTACATACACCGCCTGTGTCACACCGTATGCTTGCGCTTATAAAACAGGTTGAGTTGATGATAAAATACAAAGGCGAGTACATCGGCATCAGGGAAGCGAGAAAGCACGCATCTTATTATATGAAAGGACTGAAAGGCGCTGCGGCATATCGCAGAGAATGTGCCTCACTTTGTTCTCTTGAACAACTTCACGAACTTTGTTTTAGAATTTGCAAGGAGAACGAATAAAAAAATTTAAAATTTTTTGAAAAAACACTTGCAATTAGGTGCAATTTGTGATATTATAGTTTTTGCTTATGAGTTAAAAGGACATTCCCTTTTATAAATTATATTTAAGAGAGGAAAGAGCGAGTTATGAAACAGGGTATTCATCCGAACTACGAAGTTGCAACCGTTAAATGCGCTTGCGGCAATGTATTTGAAACAAAGTCAACAAAGAGCGAACTTAAAGTAGATATCTGCTCAAAGTGCCATCCGTTCTTCACAGGCAAACAGAAGCTTGTTGATACAGGCGGACGCGTTGACCGTTTCAACAGAAGATTTCAGGCTTCACAGAGCAAATAAAATTTGCTGATAACAGCCGTAACCGGTGGATATTCCGGCTACGGCTTTTTGCCTTTTAACAAATTAAAGGAGGTGCTTTATGGATTCTTATTTAACCGTTAAAAATGACACAAGTGACCAATTTATTGAGCGAAAATCCCGTTTCATCGGATATATCCGCCCTGTCACCACCGAAACTGATGCGATTGCATTCGTTAGTGAAATCCGCAAAAAGCACCCCGACGCTACTCACAATGTCTACGCCTATATTCTGCGTGAGAACAACAAACAACGCTATTCCGATGACGGCGAACCGCAAGGCACCGCAGGACTGCCCGTACTTGAAGTTTTAAAGCGTGAAGGACTGACTGATGTTGCGGTAGTCGCAACCCGATATTTCGGCGGTATACTGCTCGGCGGCGGGGGATTGGTGCGTGCCTATGCGCATACCGCTAAAATCGCAGTTGATGCAGGTGTACCCGTTAAGATGAGCCTTTGCGACTTGTGCAAAGTGCAGTGCGGATATGATATGTACTCGACTGTTACAAAACTGCTCGAAAAATTTAATGCCGCCGTCACTGACACCCGGTATACCGACATCATTGAAATAAATTTTCATATCGAATGTAATCAAAACGAAAAACTTCATAAAGAATTCGCAGAGTTGACAGCAGGCAGAATTGATTTTGAAAAGCAGGGCGAAAAATATATGCCGCTTTCAATAAATTTATAAAATTTAAAGGTATTTTAATTTTTACAGCGAATAATACAATTAGAGACTTCTTTTTAAGGAGGCGGAAAAATGACCGCAAGAGAACTCACAGAGCAAAACGAACATCTGTTCTTATCGCCCAATGCTTGCTTTTCCGACAGCACAAAGGGACGAGAGCATCCGCAGTCCCCGTGCGACTTGCGAACAGATTTCCAGCGTGACCGTGATAGGATAATACATTGTTCATCGTTCCGCCGTCTAAAACATAAAACACAGGTTTTTATCGCCCCTGAGGGTGATCATTACCGTACCCGCCTGACACATACTTTGGAAGTTGCACAGATTGCGCGTACAGTAGCCAGAGCGTTAAGGCTCAATGAAGATTTAACTGAAGCCATCGCACTCGGTCACGACCTCGGGCATACCCCGTTCGGACACGCAGGGGAGCGTGCTTTAAATGACTGTATTGAAGGCGGTTTTCGTCACTTCGAGCAGAGTTTGCGTGTTGTTGAAAAACTCGAAAAGAGCGGTAAGGGACTGAATCTTACATACGAAGTGCGCAACGGCATCCTATGCCACACAAGAGGCGAAGAGGCTCAGACGCTTGAGGGCAGAATTGTAAAATATGCGGATAAAATCGCATATATGAATCACGATGTAGACGATGCCATAAAAGGTAAAATTTTAAAAGAAAGCGATATTCCGAAATCCATCAGCGAGGGACTCGGAAAATCCAAATCCGCGCGAATAAGTACACTCACCCACGCGCTGATTTCGGGCAGTAAAAATGACATCAAATTCACCGAAGAATACGCACAGCTGTTCGATGAATTTCACAAATATATGTTTGAGAGCCTTTATACAAACCCGATTGCAAAGGGCGAGGAGAAAAAGGCGGAACAAATGATAAAAACGCTGTACTATTATTTCTACAGTCACCCCGCAAAACTACCGGGCGAATACAGCATCATCTGCAAAAACGAGGGTGCTGCGCGTGCGGCGACGGATTATGTGGCAGGAATGACCGACAGGTACGCTGTGCATATGTATAAAGAATTATTCTTGCCGAAATCCTGGGGCGTTTTTGGCTAAAACTGATTAAAATTGCGGTAAGGAGGAATTGTATGCGATTTTCAGAAGACTTTTTATCAGAACTCCGTTACCGTAACCGCATTGAAGAAATTGTCGGCGGTTATGTCAACTTAAAGCACGCGGGCAGTACCTTAAAGGGACTGTGTCCGTTTCACAACGAAAAAACTCCGTCATTCACAGTCTACCCCGCATCAAATTCGTATTACTGCTTTGGTTGTGGTTCGGGCGGTGATGTTATAACATTCGTTCGCAATGCCGAAAATCTCGATTATATCGAGGCAGTCAAATATTTATCAGACCGCGCGGGACTTAATATGCCCGACGACAGTTACGACGATTCCGCCGAGAAACTTCGCCGCACGGTATATGCTATCAACCGTGAAACCGCAAGGTTTTATGCGGAATTTCTGAAAAATGATCCGAACAAAACAGGGCTTAAATATTTCAAAGGGCGTCAATTATCGGATAAAACCATCATCCGTTTCGGGCTCGGCTATGCGCCTGACAGTTGGACTGCGCTTTGCGATCATCTGCGCAAAAAAGGCTTTCACGATGAAGAAATGGTGATTGCAAATGTTGCGGTGCGTGGGCGTAACGGCAAGGTCTACGACCGTTTTCGCAAAAAATATATGTTCCCGATAATTGATCTGCGGGGGAATGTTATTGCTTTCGGCGGACGAAAACATCCCGAAGATGAGGGCGGAAAGTATCTCAACACCAACGACACTCCTGTGTACAAAAAGAGCAAAAATTTATTCGGAATGAACTTTGCGAAAAATTCAAAGTCGGATAAATTTATACTGTGTGAAGGTTATATGGATGCGATTGCGCTTCATCAAGCGGGGTTCGATTTTGCGGTTGCCGCGTGCGGTACAGCGTTTACAGAGGAACAAGCGCGGTTGCTTTCGAGATACTGCAACGAAGTCGTAATCACAATGGATGCAGATGAGGCAGGTCAGCGTGCAGCAGACAGAGCGGCGCAGATACTGCGTAAGGCGGGGATGAAACTGAGCATCCTGCAAATCGAGGGCGGTAAAGATCCTGATGAATACATCAAGACTTATGGTGCGGACAAGTTTAAATACCTCTTAAACGGTGCAAAATCCGAACTTGATTTCAAACTGCTCAAGTTGCAAAATAAGTACGATTTAAAATTGGATGCCGAACGGCTTGAATATTTAAACGAAGCGGTGAACATACTTGCAAATATTGATGATGATATTGCAATCGACATATACGCAGGCAGAATTTCCGCTGAATGTAAGATTGAGAAGTCAACATTCATCGCTCGAATAAAGAAAACACGAACGGATCGTAAAAATTTTAATCATAAACGGGCTTTAAAGGAAATCGCCCAACCGCCGAGAAAGTTTGACAATATAAATCCCGAAGAGCGTGAACACAGACGGGCAGCGGCGGCAGAGAAGACGATACTTGCAATTTTAATGCACGACAGTTACCTTTATGACAGCGTGAAAGATATTTTAAGTCCCGATGATTTTGTAACCTCGTTTCACAAACGCATTTACACATTCATCAGCAGTCTGCTCGATAGAACGCAGTCGTTCGATATAACAATGCTATCAGGTGATTTTTCGCCCGAAGAAATGGGACGCATAGTGCAGATAGGCACAAGTTCGTCAATGCACAAAAACTCACAGCAGGAAATCACTGATTGCGTTGAAGTTTTAAAACAAGAAAAGGCAAAGTCTTCTAAAATCGACACAAACAATATGGATGATGACGATTTTGCTTCATTGATAAATAAAATAGGGAAAGATAAAAAATAAGGCAGGGCCTTTAAGGAGAAAGGAAATATATTTATGGAAAAACTCGAAAAACAGTTAAATCAGTCGCTTGACGATATGGTAAACGATAATAACGAACACGAAAATCACGAAGAGGACGATTTTATGACAGAACTTCCGACTGAATTTGATGAAAATATCGAAGAAGTACCGCTTTTGGAAGTTGATGAGTTTTCGGATGATCCCGCATTACAGGAAATTGAGGAAATTTCGCAGGAAGAACTTGAAAATGCGTTGATTGTTGACAACATCACCATCAACGATCCTGTTAAGATGTATTTGAAAGAAATCGGCAGAGTACCGCTCTTGTCGTCTGACGAAGAAATTAAACTGGCAAAGAAAATTTTAGATGGTGACGCTCGTGCCCGTCAGCGTTTGACAGAAGCAAACCTTCGTCTTGTCGTCAGTATCGCTAAACGCTATGTCGGCAGAGGTATGCATTTCCTTGACCTTATTCAAGAGGGTAATGTCGGTCTTATTAAAGCGGTAGAAAAGTTTGATTATACAAAGGGATTTAAGTTTTCAACCTATGCTACCTGGTGGATAAGACAGGCAATCACCCGTGCTATTGCAGATCAGGCGCGTACCATTCGTGTGCCGGTGCATATGGTGGAAACCATCAACAAACTCAAAAAGGTGCAAAGCCAGCTTCTCCACGAAAACGGCAGAGAGCCAACCGAAGATCAGATTGCGAAAGAGATGGGTATGAGCGTGTCGAGAGTGCGTGAGATTATAAGAGTTGCACAAGAGCCTGTTTCAATGGAAACGCCTATCGGCCCTGAAGAAGACAGCAGACTTATGGACTTTATTCGTGACGACGATGCTCTGGCACCGGACGAGGCTGCGCTCAAAACTATCACAAACGAGGACATCGACAAGGTTTTACAGACTCTTTCAAAGAGGGAAGAGGAAGTTATCCGTCTGCGTTTCGGTCTGTATGACGGCAGATGCCATACATTAGAGGAAGTCGGGGAACGATTTGAAGTCACCCGTGAGCGTATCCGTCAGATTGAAGCAAAGGCTTTGAGAAAACTGCGTCATCCTGTGAGAAGTAATAAATTCAGGGAAAATAATAAATAGGTGAACAAATGAAAATTAACCTTGAAACCGACTACGCCGTGCGAATTGTGCAGTCACTTGCCAATTCGGGCGAGCGTATGGACGCAAATACTCTGTCGGAACGCACGGGTGTAACACCGCGTTTTGCGCTGAAAATTCTCAGGAAACTTGTGTCCGCAGGGCTTGTAAATTCATATAAAGGTGTCGGCGGAGGGTACGAGTTAAAATCCCCTCCCGAAGAGATTACGCTGTTGCAGGTGATTGAAACGATTGAAGGTCCGATTGTAATCAGCCGCTGTCAGCAATCGGGGTATCAGTGCGATCATCCCGATGACTGTAGTTGCTATTTTCACCATCTTTATAATGAAGTTGCCTCAGATATTGCAAAAAAATTCGGCGCAGTAACATTTGCACCGAAAAAAGTAGGGCCGAACAAGTGATTTTCAGTCAGCATTGAGGAATAAAAATTTTTCGCAATAAATTCATTAGATTTTAAGCGGATTAGGCTTCGTTGTAGTAAAATAAAAGAAAAATATTTTACGCAATGGAGCCGATTTTTGTATGAACAGACAGGAAAAAAGAGAAAAAAGAAAAAAGACCGAGGAATTGTAGATTTTCTAATGATTCAAAATCATTTCTTTCCGAACTTCAAGCAATGGATTGAGGAGATGCTTGATCCAAGGCATCCAAGTTATACTATCTATACTCAAAAAGACCTTGTCTATATGGGCATTTTGAAAAACATCTGCTCTATAGAGAGCATGCGTCAAATGGATGAAAAGTTTAATGAGGATAAAAAATACATCTTCAAGGTTACTCGAAAGTTTTCGCAGACAAACAGTAACGGATGAAGATGTACACTACATAGAGAGATACACAACGGTATATCTCGAATGACATGGTCATTGTACCATAGGAGGTGATAAAAGGGAAGAGATGGAGACTAAAAAAATAAAATAAATTTCAAAGTTTGAATTTCAAAAAGGAAACTGCGTCATAGGGATGTGGATGACTTTTTGAAATGCGGGTAAAATGTGGAAAGTTATCCACATATAGAATACAAGCGGTTTTGATAAGGGTTTGAAAAAATTTATTCCTCACCGTTGGAAAATAAACATTTGGGATGTTGTGTTGGTGGAAAATATGTTATACTGTAAAAAGGTATATAATTCATGAATGAACGGAAAAGGAGCAGATTAAAATGAAAATTATTAAAACAGCAGATTACAATGAAATGAGTAAAAAAGCAGCAAATATTATTGCAGCTCAGATGATTTTAAAACCAAACAGCGTATTAGGTTTGGCTACAGGTTCATCACCAATCGGTACATACAAAGAATTAATCAAAAAATACGAAGCTGGTGACATCGATTTCTCTGATATCACAACTGTAAACTTGGATGAGTACAGAGGATTGCCAAGAACAAATGATCAAAGCTATTATTATTTCATGAATGATAATTTTTTCAATCATGTAAATATTGATAAAGCGAGAACTCATGTGCCAAACGGAGAAGAAGATGCAGAAGTAGAATGTGAAAACTACGAAGCGTTAATCAAAGAATTAGGCGGCATTGATTTACAATTATTAGGACTTGGACACAATGGACATATTGGGTTCAATGAACCAGCAGAAGCATTTGATAAAACAACACACTGTGTGGATTTAACAGAAAGTACAATCGAAGCTAACAAGAGATTTTTTGCTTCTATTGATGATGTTCCAAAACAAGCTTATACAATGGGTATTGGAACAATCATGGCTGTAAAGAAAATTCTCGTAATTGTAAGCGGTGCTGACAAGGCTGCTATCGTGAAAAAAGCTTTCACAGGCCCAGTTACTCCAACTGTTCCAGCATCTATCTTACAAATGCATCCAGATGTAACAGTAGTATGTGATGCAGCAGCTTATGCAGAATTAGAGAAATAAGGTGAACGTTCATGATTATCAAAAATGTATTAGTATATACAGAAGATAAGAAATTTGAAGAAGGCACTATTTACATTGAAAATGGTGTATTTGCAAATGCTTCAGATATTGCAAAAAAATTCGGTGCAGTAACATTTGCACCGAAAAAAGTAGGGCCGAACAAGTGATTTTCAGTTGTTCGGTCTTGACAAATCGCTTTAGTTGTATTATAATAAAT